>JAEWHU010000199.1 GCA_023387635.1 Bacillota bacterium | reverse complement strand
GTTAGAACATAACAGATTTGCAGTATTAATCGAAGGATTAAGGCAGTTGTATGATTATGTCATTATTGATACACCACCACTTGGTTCTGTTATTGATAGTGCTATTATTGCTAATATTTCTGATGGATCTATTATTGTAATTGAAAGTAATGCAATTAGTTATCGTTTTGCACAAAATGTAAAAGCTCAACTTGATAAATCTGGATGTAAGATTCTTGGTGCAATCCTTAATAAAATCCCTATGGAATCCAAAGGATATTATGGTAAGTACTATGGTAAATATTATGGCGCATATTATGGAACCTATGGTTCTGAAAAAGATAATAGAAAATCAAAAAAGAAAATACAGTAAAAGCTACCTCTTAATTTAATGAAGAGTAAGTGAATATAAGAAATAAGAATGGACTTGCATATTCTTTTTTTAATCAGAATAGATTAAAAAGAGTGTGTAAGTCCTTTTTGTTACTCCATGCAATAATTATCCTACATATTGGTGGGATTGAGTATAAAAGAAAGGTGGATTATTATGTTAAATTATTTATGGGGATTTATGATTGTTATTGGCATAGTAGTTGGTGTGTTAAATGGTAGGATAGATGAAGTAAGTACACAAGCAATTACATCATCAAAAGAAGCCGTTACCTTATGTATAGCTATGTTGGGAGTAATGTCCTTATGGACTGGTATAATGCAAATAGCAAAGGCATCTGGTATTATTGATGGTTTAACAAAGGTGTTTCGGCCATTGATTCGATTATTGTTCCCTGATATTCCAGTTGGCCATGTGGTTAATGAATACATTGCCTCTAATATGATTGCTAATATATTAGGGCTTGGGTGGGCGGCAACACCAATGGGACTTAAGGCAATGAAAGAATTAAAGATACTAAACAAGGATAGTGAGTATGCAAGTGCTGATATGTGTACCTTTTTGATTATTAATATATCTTCTCTGCAATTAATTCCAGTCAATATTATTGCCTATCGAAGCCAATACGGCTCTATTAGCCCAACAGAAATATTAGGTGCAGCCTTAATAGCAACCGCCATATCAACCATTGCAGGTGTAATCTTTTCTGTTGTAGCAAGAAAAGTTTCTAAATCTACCTTAAAGGGTAGGTAAAATTCTAATGAATGATAGCACTCATTCTAAGAACTTGGAGGGCAAACTATGAAGTTCCTATTATACATATCAGATTATATTATACCCTTTATAATATTTTACATCGTGGGATTTGGACTATTAATGAAAACACCTGTATTTTCTGAATTCACTAAGGGTGCAGAAGACGGATTTAAAGTCGTTATTAACATTATGCCAACATTAATTGGTCTTATGGTAGCAATTGGAATATTAAGGGCATCAGGGACCCTAGACATCCTTGCTAATCTAGTGAAGCCATTAACTAGTGTGCTTAACTTTCCATCTGAATTAGTTCCTTTAGTTACAGTTAAGATGTTTTCATCTTCGGCAGCCACCTCCCTACTTTTAGATATATATAAAGAGTATGGGCCGGATTCTTTTCTTGGAAGATTATCATCTATTATTATGAGTTGTACCGAAACTATTTTTTACACCATGTCTGTTTATTTTATGACAGCAGGTGTAAAGAAAACAAGATATACCTTACTTGGTGCTATATTTGCTACATTAACAGGAATTATAGCAAGTACTATAATAACAAGACTAGTATTTTAATAGAATGTATAACTACAACCGAATGTTCTGTATACCCTTTTGTAATATATTGGTATATAATAGTATATTATATCGTGATGAGGAGAAGATACAAAAATTGTGTAAAAAATTAGACTTTAGCATTTTTGATAACGAAGAAATAAGATATGTTTCTTTAGGACAATTTAATAAAGAGTTAGTTGAGTTTATACTAGATAAAAAACCTGAGTTTAAGGGTAGATTAAAAGAAAATGTTGATATTTTATTTTGGAGAGCTAGGGTTAAACATACAAGAAATCATAAAAATGATTTTGTTAATGAAGAAGAGTTTAAAAAATGTGTCGAAGATATTCCTTTTATTATTCAAAATCCAGATTATATAAGTATACATCCAAAAGATGAAAGTATTTCATTTATAAAACAATATACAGAGAAAGTATCTGTCGCTATTAAAGTTTCAGCAAATGGTCAGCTTGTTTATAGAACAATGTATCCACTGGACGAATATCAATTAAAAAATTATATGAACAATGGAAGAGCATGGAAATACAGCAAATAATTTATTGACAAATAATTTGATACATAGTATACTCACTATATAAGAAATAGTAGTATATAACAAATATTAATTTCATATAATAAATATTATAAGTTATTTAAGGATAGAACAGGCAGCTATCACGCCCTATGGGTCTTAAAGAGATGACCGGAGTGCCACCCGGCTAAGTAACTTATATGTAAATTTATAAGCACTTACTCACAAGGTAGGTGCTTATTTTTATACTAAAAATTAATTATCAAAATATAAGTGTATGTTAGCAAAGATACTTTTTACATATTATTGACAATTCATTCCTAAAGTACTATAGTAGTTAGGATGCGTATTTTTATGCAGAAAATATATTTACCATAGTTTACCTTGGCAAAATCCAAGGTAATAGCGCTTGGCAAGATATTATTGAATTAGCCAATCTATACGGAATAATTCCTTTGTGGGGATTCCCTCTGTAGAAATAAACTGTAACAGTTTCAGCTATTTCAAACAAATATTACTACCAGGAGGAATAGTTATGATTCAGGTGAATAACCTAAACAAGACCTATAAGGTCGCAAGGCGTAATGCAGGTATGAAAGAAGCCATGAAGAGCTTTTTTAACAAGCAATACGAGAGTATTAAGGCCCTAGATAATATCTCATTTACCATTGAAGATGGTGAAATGGTGGGATATATCGGACCAAATGGTGCTGGAAAAAGTAGCACTATAAAAATCTTAAGCGGTATTCTTACACCGGATAGTGGAGACTGTGTTATTGATGGGAGAATCCCATGGAAGGACAGAGTGAATCACGTAAAGGAAATCGGAGTTGTTTTTGGACAACGTTCTGGATTATGGTGGGATGTTCCTGTAATTGATTCATTTATGCTATTAAAAGATATCTATGATATCCCTAATTCTGTGTTTAAGGATAGCCTAGATGAAATGGTCACCCTACTAAATCTTTCTGAAATTATTAAAACCCCAACAAGACAATTGTCCTTAGGACAAAGAATGCGTTGTGAAGTCGCTGCCTCTCTTTTACATAGGCCAAATATATTATTTCTTGATGAGCCAACCATTGGGTTAGATGCAGTATCAAAAATTGCAGTGCGAAACTTCATATTAGAGCAAAATAAAAAGCATAAGACTACAGTTATTCTAACCACACATGATATGCAAGACATTGAGGCAATTACAAAGCGTATTATGTTAATCGGTAAAGGTAAAATTCTCTTAGATGGTAATATAGAGGATATGAAGAAGCAGTTTGGAGATACCAAGAAGTTATCTCTTTATTACTATGGAAAATCCAATTCTAAGAATAAAGGATTACTTTTGGATATAGGATTATCTTTGGATAAAAGATTATCTCCTATTAAAGGTCTCCTTATGAAAGAAGGATTAGATTGGTCAGAAGGTATTAAGATAGTATCCGATGATTCTTCTAATGTCTTAGGAGAAGATAAAAATGGTCACGCAGTACTTGAAGTTGATACAAGCAGAATAAAGATTTCTTCTGTAATATCTCTACTAGAAAAAGAGGTGGAGATCAAAGATATTTCTATAATAGATACCTCCATTGATGAAGTAGTTGTTAATCTATATAAACAATATGCTATTTAGGGGGAGATAATGAAAAAGTATATATCATTTTTTAAATTACGTTTTATAAACGGATTACAATATAGAGGAGCCGCACTTGCTGGAATTGCCACTCAATTTGCTTGGGGAGCATTACAGATATTAATGTATAAGGCATTTTATATAGAGCATAGTAGTTCGTTTCCTATGGGATTATCTGAGCTTAGTACTTACATATGGTTACAGCAATCTTTTATTTCTTTGTTTATGATTTGGTTTATGGAGGGTGAGATATTTAATACCATTACAAGTGGTAATATAACTTATGAACTTAGTAGACCTATGAATATTTATAATATGTGGTTTGCAAGGAGTGTAGCGAATCGTTTGGCTAGAGCAATACTTCGCTGTGTACCAATTCTCTTGTTTGCAGCTTTTTTGCCTGCTCCTTATGGACTTAGTCTACCGAAAAGTTTAGGTAGTTTTCTATTATTTATATTCACTCTAGTAATTGCTTTTCTTTTGGCAGTTGCATTTTGTATGATTGTATATGTTACCTGTTTTTTTACAGTTTCTCCTATGGGTATTCGTATGTTAGCTGTTAGTATGGGGGATCTACTGTCAGGTTCTATTGTTCCACTTCCCTTTTTTCCAGATAAAATAAGAGGCTTTATAGAGCTACTTCCTTTTGCATCCATGCAAAACACGCCACTACGTATCTATAGTGGTAATATAGCAGGAGAAGAAGCAATGAAGGCAGTGATAGTACAGCTAACCTGGTTAGTTCTTTTGGTTCTTATAGGAAAGAGTATTGAACATAAGGCTATGAAGAAATTAACAGTGATGGGAGGTTAAGGTTAAAAAATATTTCAAACGTTGAAATATTTTTTTAACCTGGCAAAAAGCACGAAAAAATCTGCTTTTCGCATATTATCGAGATGCCATAGAGCGGCATCAAGGAGGTTAATTAGAAGATGAAATTATATTTATCCTATATATCCATTCATATTAGAAGTGTGCTTCAATATAAAGTATCTTTTTTACTATCTGTTATTGGTCAGTTTTTGGTTACTTTTAATGTGTTCTTAGGAATGTACTTTTTATATCTAAGGTTTAATACAATTGGAGATTATACCTTTTCAGAATTGTTATTATGCTATTCTATTGTACTAATGCAATATTCCATAGGTGAAATTGTTGGTAGAGGTTTTGATACGTTTCCCTCTATGTTAGGAAATGGAGAGTTTGATAGAGTGTTGGTACGGCCAAAGAATGAGATATTTCAAGTTCTTGCTAGTAAGTTTGAACTTAGTAGAATTGGGCGTATGTTACAAGCAATTGTTATGCTTAGTTACGGAGTTGTAAAAAGTGAAATAGACTGGAATATTGGTCGTGTTGTAACTGTAATATTTATGATAATTGGCGGTACATTTATTTTTATCGGTCTATTTATTGTGTATGCAGGATTTTGCTTTTTTACAACAGAAGGACTAGAGTTTATGAATATATTTACCGATGGTGCCAAAGAACATGGTAAATATCCTTTTAATGTCTATGGGAAGAAGGTACTTTGGTTCTCCACTTATATTATTCCATATGCACTTACACAGTATTATCCTCTTCTATATGTTTATGGAAGGGTTAATCATGTGGGTTATATATTTTTGCCTTTATTAGCGATCCTTTTTATTATTCCTTGTTATTTATTCTTTCGTGTAGGGGTAAGGCATTATAAGTCTACAGGATCGTAATTTCCTTCTAGATCAGAGTACATATATAATGAAAAATGCTCCAACTTGTGAAAACGGTTTCTGTTAAACTGTTTATTACAAGTTGGAGCTTCAAAAAAATTATTATTGATTCTTTAACCACATGTTTAGCCTTGACTCAATCACTTCAAATTGAGAAGGACCAATATCGAGTAGAAATGTATGGAAATCTTTTAAATCAAAATTATCCCCAAGTTCTTTTTTAGCGATATTTTTTAAATTAACAAATTCCAGATAACCAATGCCGTATTGTGGATAAAGTGCTGGTTCATCTAGCATTGTTGTGTATAAAGTTTTAATTGTATGCTCATCTGTTAATCCGAATTGTTTCAAATAAGCCGTTGTATCGGATAAGGACCAACCATCATAATGGATACCAATATCTAATCGGCAATATAGAGCCATATTTGCCGCCATACTAGCTTCTAGGAAGGTTGCAACCTTAGGGTCAAATCCTGCAATATGAAAGGAGTAGTATTCAACATAAGTTGCCCAACCCTCTACATATCCTCCAAAGCTTAGTAAACTACGGATTGGAGCAGGATTTTTTGACCTAAAATATACAGATTGATATAAATGTCCTGGATAGCCTTCATGTGCTATAGTAGGGAATATTTGCGACATGTCATAGCTAGGATTATTATTAATATAGATAATATTATCTTGATAATTATCTACAGCAGGAATTAAATACATAGCAGGGCTTAAATGTTCTTGTAAGGATTCATGCACATATTTTATCGAATAATTAACTTTAGGTGCAGGTGGAAAATCTTCTCTAATACCTTCCTTTAAATATTCTATAATTTCAGAAGGTTCTGTTAAAGTATAAGTTGGATTCATAGTCTTATCATAGATAGAAGGGTCTTTCTCTATCATGTTACCTAAACGAACAAGGTTTGTATTAATAGAGTTATCTAACATTTTCTTTAGATCTTTGACAGACTTTGAAGAACCAGTTCTTGATGCAATAAGATACTCGTAATATTCTTTACCCTTCTCATAATGGGATAACCCTTCTGCATTGGTTCCAGTACCTTTTAATTTCTCTAGTTCTGTAATTAGTAGTTCATAAGCTGGAATAATATAGTTTTTAACCGCTTCTTTGTTTAACTTCTCATAGTTTGCTATTTCCTTTTCAGTCAGTCCGTCAAATGTAGCTATTTTGTCATTAAAGATTTCAACTAGATAATTATTATCTTTATCCTTAATAAAGTCACTACATTGGCTAATAATATTATTAGCTACATCATCATTCATAAATAATCCAGCTGCGCTTTTTTCCTGTTCAAATAGAATGATATCTTTAAAGTAAGTATATACATGAGGTAATAATTTGAGATAAGTTTCAATGTCATTCTTATTGTAGAAATTATATTCTGCTAATAGAACAGGTAATTGTGCTTGAATTCCTGTAGTTGGACCTAATATTTCTGTGTAGAGTATGTAATCACCTAGATTTAGCTCTAATTCTAAATCTTTTTTTAGAATATCATAAGTCAACTTATCTGATTCAGACAGTTCATTATAGTTAAATTGTTTTAAGGTAGACAAATAGTTTTCAGATCGAATTATCATATCTTCTAAGGAGCGGGTAGAGAATTCGCCAAATGTTATCTCTGGGTTATTAATACCATAGGCCTTAGGGTTAGCCAAGGAGAAATTTAGTGTTATGGTATCTTGTTGAACCTCTGTGGTAAAAACGCGATTTGTAAAGGAGGTAAAATCCTCTTCTACCTTTTTAGAACTTTTAAGATTACATCCCATAGTTAGTACGGTTAGTACTACAAATAATAGGGGAAGTAAATAGCGTTTTTTAAATTTAGACATAGTAGTCCTCCTAATTTAGTTTATGTGTAATAAATAGGCTATCATATTGATATATCTTATATAGGGTTTTCGTTATTATATATAATAGTATATTAATGTTTACCGTTTTTAATCCTATTATAGCATGGTATGTATATTTGTGAAATTAGTTACATCTTTTATTTAAAGTATGTTATAATCGGCTTAACAATTCATAAAGTTTAAGAAAGGGGTTATAAATGTTCGATGGACTAGTAGAAGCAGGGAGCATAAGTTTTATCCTTGTATTTTTAGAAGGTGTTATTTCCTTCTTTTCACCTTGCGTTATACCATTAATACCTGTATATATGGGATATTTATCGGGTAGTACGGCTGATAGTGAAGTTGATGGAAGTTTTAAATATAATAGAAAGAAAGTGTTTTTACATACCTTAATGTTTGTTCTAGGTATTTCATTCTCATTTTTTATATTAGGTTTATCATTTACTGCACTTGGTAATTTTTTTAACCATAATAAGATGTTATTTACTCGTATCGGAGGAATTCTTATTATTATTCTTGGTTTATTTCAACTTGGTATATTTGACTTAAAATTTTTACAAAATACTAAGAAAATACAGATTAATTTTTTAAATCGTACAATGAATCCACTTGTGGCTTTAGTTATGGGATTTACCTTTAGCTTTGCTTGGACACCATGTGTAGGACCTGCGTTATCTTCTGTTTTAATATTAGCATCAAGTGCTAAAAATTCTTTCACAGGATATGGTTTAGTTATCTTATATACTTTAGGGTTTGTATTGCCCTTTTTAATTTTAGGGATTTTCACAACAAAAGCTTTAGAATTCTTAAATAGAAATAAGAAACTTCTTAAGTACACTGTAAAATTAGGTGGAATTATATTGATTATTATGGGTATTATGACATTTACCGGATGGATGAATGGGATATCAAAATACCTTAGTATATATACAGCAGAACAGCAATATGGAGATCGTAATGATTCTAAGGACTATACAGGAGATGAAACCTTAGAAGACGAGGATAACCAAAAAGGCGATGAATCCTTTAAAAACGAGGATACCAATGGGAATAATGGTTCTAATGAGGAAGATAAAACCACTGATGACACTGGTAAAAAAGTTACTCCAAGTATAGATTTTACATTAGTAGATCAATATGGTAATACCCATACTCTTTCTGATTATAAAGGCAAAGTTGTATTCTTAAATTTCTGGGCTACTTGGTGCCCACCTTGTAAAAAAGAGATGCCTGATATTGAAGAGTTGTATCAAGAATATAATTTAAATAAAGATGATGTAGTAATACTTGGTGTTGCAAATCCAAGTAGTGATGAATATCCAAATAATCAGGATGCGACAAAGGAAGAAATAATCGAATTTTTAGATGAGAATGGATATACATTCCCAGTTGTTTTTGACACTACAGGTGAGTTACTATCATCTTATTATATTAATGCATTTCCAACCACCTTTATGATAGATAAGAATGGCAATATCCATGGATATGCAGCAAGTATGTTAACAAAGGATATAATGATACAGATTATTAATGAAACCCTTAGAGCAACAGAGGATTAATGGTTTAGAGAAATGCTGTTATATTATATTTATAAATGGATATTATAATGATAAGAGTAAATTTGGGTAAATGGAACATATTAAAAGGCAAATACTGATTGACAAAGAAAACACTCCATGCTATCCTAAATTAATAATATACTTTATATGTAATGGCAATGAAGGGAAGAGTAATTAAGGATGTCATGAGCAGAGAGCCTCGGTAGCTGAAAAGAGGTGATGAAGGAATTAATGAAGATGGTCCTAGAGCTTCGTACTGAACGTAATTTCTATATTAATACCATAGAAAGAACTTTAGGCTACGACGGGTTCACCCGTTATCGTGATTAATGAGGATCAGTTTATCTGATTAAATTAAAGTGGTACCACGGGATTAGAATTGTAAATATTTGCTCTCGTCTTTAAGTAATTAAAGACGAGAGCTTTTTTGTATAAATAATAGGAGGAATTTATATGTGTAAAAAACCATATTACATTACAACTGCAATAGCGTATACTTCAGGAAAGCCTCATATTGGGAATACCTATGAAATTGTATTAGCAGATAGTATTGCAAGATTTAAAAGACAAGAAGGTTATGAAGTATTTTTCCAAACTGGAACAGATGAACATGGGCAAAAAATTGAAAACAAAGCACTTGAAGCAGGAATTACGCCAAAAGAATTTGTTGATAAAATTGCAGGGGATATTAAAGACATCTGGGACTTAATGAAT
>JAEWHU010000092.1 GCA_023387635.1 Bacillota bacterium | reverse complement strand
AACGGGTGTAATTATGAATTCAACAATCAAGAATGAAAACATCGCCAAAAGTTTGTTCCATTATATTTCATTCAGTGTCTTAAGCATGCTTGGACTCTCCTTTTATATTTTAGCTGATACGTTTTTTATTGCTAATGGAGTAGGTAGTTCAGGCCTTACCGCCCTAAACTTAATCATCCCAATTTATAGCTTTGTAAATGCTGTTGGTTTAATGTTAGGTATGGGTGGTGCAACAAGATTTTCCTTATTTATTGGTGAAGGGCAAAAAGAAAAAGTACATGAAGTTTTTTCATGGATTCTTATTCTTGGGTTCCTAATTGGAGGTCTTTTTACTTTATCTGGTATTACTTTTGCTGATAAAATAGTTTCAATACTTGGTGCTGACGAAGAAATCTTTACTTATGCTAAAATATACTTAGTAACAATCATCAGTTTTGCAATACCCTTTATTATTAATTCTATCATTGTTTGCTTTGTACGAAATGATGGTAACCCTAATTTATCAATGAAGGCCATGATTATCGGAAGTTTAAGTAACATTGTGTTAGATTATATATTTATCTATCCATTTAAACTAGGTATGTTTGGTGCAGCATTTGCCACAGGTCTATCTCCAATAATAAGTTTATGTATTTTATCTACACATTTTATTAAGAAAAAGAATAGTTTTGCTTTCAGAAAAACTAAGTTTTCTTTTGATACCATCAAAAAAAGTATTTTACCTGGTATTCCTTCATTTATCAATGAAATATCTACTGCAATTATTATTATATTATTCAATTTACGTATACTAGGCTTAGCTGGTAACTTTGGAGTAGCCGCTTATGGCATTATAGCTAATCTAGCCCTTGTTGGTGTATCTATATTTACAGGTATAGGACAAGGAATCCAACCCTTACTTAGCATCAATTACGGAAGTAAAAATATGAAGAACGTAAAAATGGTATATAAGGTAGGTAGTATTTTAGCACTAATAGCTGGTTTATTCATATATGCCATTATGATTCTATTTCCAAAAGAAATCGCTGGTTTATTTGCACGTGGCAATCAGGAATTAATAGGTATTACGGTTAATGGTATGTTTATTTATTTTTCAGCATTTCTAGTGATGGGATTCAATATGATTACAGCTACATATTTCGCTGCAACTTCATATTCAAAAGAATCTTTTCTCATCTCCATGTTTAGGGGACTATTGTTTATCATTCCTTTTATTTTCATCATTCCAACTTTTTTTGGTATCAATGGCGTGTGGTTGACGATTCCATGTAGTGAAATTTTAACCTTATTTGTATCTATTTTTTATATAATAAAAAGAAAGAGTTCCAATTAATTTTGGATACTCTTTCTATCTATTGCGTAAAAACAAAATATAATATTATATTAAGTAATTCGCAAATATTATACTAATCTATAAGAGGGAAAGGGAAGTATTTTTATTATGTCCACATAAGTGTAAAATTATAATAATTCTTTCATCTTTTCCTCTATTGTAGATAAAGGTTCTGTTGGCTCAAACCTATAAGCTACATTACCATTACGATCTATTAAAAACTTTGTAAAATTCCACTTAATACTTGGATCACTTTCATAATTCTTATCAGCTCCTGATAATATTTCTTTAAGAACTGGTGTTAAACTATGTTCTTCATTAAATCCAGCGAAACCTTTTTGACTAGTTAAATATTTATAAAGGGGATGTGCACTTTCACCATTCACATCGATTTTACTAAAGATTGGAAATGTAACGCCATAAGTAGTGTCACAAAATGTAACAATTTCTTCTATTGTTCCTGGAGCTTGATTATGAAACTGATTACATGGGAAATCTAATATAGCAAATCCTTTTCCTTGATATTTTTCATATAGGCCTTGAAGTTCATCATATTGTGGAGTAAAACCACATTTCGTTGCTGAGTTTATAATCAATAATACATCACCTTCATACTCTTTTAATGAAACTTCTTCACCATTCGCATTTTTAACCTTAAAATCATATATATTCATCTCTTATTCCTCCATTTCGTTTATTATTATTTTATAATCTATATTTTCCAATTATGTATTTATTTATCCTAAATGTATTTTCTGTTTATTACAATTTAATTGTACACAATTATTTCTTCTTTGTCAACAAAAAAATCAACTCTTTTTATTGAGTTGATCCTTTAATATAATTCTATTAATGTTCTTCATCTAAACCTAATTTCTTGCCATCTAGAATTCTACTAGCCAATGGTAATACTATACCTCCAACAATATTACCAATTGAGACTATTAGAAGAAATATAATAGCTTTCACGTTCCATGCATTTGCTAATGATATATAGAACATATCTGCAACACTATGCTCGTATCCATTTAATATAAATACAGTAACTGGTAGCATAAGGGCAAGATATTTACCAAATCCATCTTTTATTGTCTTAAATCCAATTACAGCAATACACATAAGTACTCCGCAAAAAACAGCCATGATAAATGTACTAAATAACGTATCCGATAGCTTAGCAGTTACCATTTCTTCTGTATGTGGTACTAATTTTACTAATTTGGTATAACGTAAAATATATCCAACACCTACAGTACCAATTAAATTACCTATGTATACAATACCTACCGTTCTCAAAAAACTCCAATGCTTGTTAGGTATAAAACATATCTTTCCTGTAAATAAATCCAAATCAAATGTATATATGGTAAACAATCCTATTGAAAATAGCAACGCTCCTACCATATGATTATCTAAAGTTAAGTATACAGTTCCGCCAATACATATTGCCATACCTGCTAAAATAGCCTTAATTAATGTCTTCATCTCTAATTTCCTTTCCTTTACATTTATCCCAAAACACATTGATTATACCATATGGTATTTTAAAAGTATATATAACTTTTACAAGTTTTTATAAAACATATAGAATAAGGATAGGGTAAAAACCATTGAGTTTTTACCCTATCCTTATTCTATATAACTTCTATTTTAATTAATCTTATTTAAGTGTTCTCTTTAAGAATTCTCTTGTACGCTCCGTAATTGGGTTATTAAATATTTGATCAGGTGTTCCTTCTTCTGCAATTACACCTTTATCCATAAATACAACTCTATCGGAGACTTCTTTAGCAAAATCCATTTCATGAGTTACAATTAGCATAGTAAGGCCTGTTTCTGCTAATTCCTTCATTACTTTTAGCACTTCACCTACCATCTCAGGATCAAGTGCAGAAGTAGGCTCATCAAATAACATCACATCTGGTTCCATGGATAAAGCTCTAGCGATTGCTACTCTTTGCTTTTGTCCACCAGATAATTGTCTTGGTTTTGCATTAATATACTGATCCATTCCAACAACCTTTAGATATTTCAACGCTACTGCTTCCGCTTCTTCTTTAGAACGTTTTAATACCTTAATTTGTCCAACAGTACAATTACTTAACACATTATGATTATTAAATAGATTAAATTGTTGGAACACCATTCCTAATTTAGTTCTGTATTCTAATATATCATGTTTGTCATCTAAAATATTTTCACCGTTATATATAATTTCTCCACTCGTTGGTTGCTCTAATAGATTTATACAACGTAGTAAAGTAGATTTACCGGATCCTGATGATCCTATAATACAAACAACTTCTCCTTTATTTACAGAAAAGTCTATATCTTTTAACACTAGGTTTTCACCAAAACTTTTACTTAAATGCCTAATATCAATTACTTTTTCCATACTATAATACCTTTCTAGGTTATATTCACTTAAGTTAATTTAGACCACTTATTTATTATGTTCTCTTTTTAACTTATTTTCTGGAGTTTCAACCTGCATTTGATTACCAATCATAACAAAATTATCTGGTCCATCTAATTTTCTCTCTATTAATCGTAGTATTCTTGTTATTATAACTGTCATAATAAAGTATAATACACATGCAACTGCAAAGGGTTCAAAGTATAAATAGGTACTTCCTGCAATGGATTTCGTACTAAAGAATAATTCGGATACACCAATAACATTAAGTACAGACGTATCTTTTATGTTAATTACAAACTCATTACCAGTTGCAGGTAATATGTTACGCATCACTTGAGGTAACACTACATTTTTCATAGTTTTAACATGATTCATACCGATTGCCTGGGCAGCCTCAAATTGTCCTTTATCAATAGAAACAATTCCACCACGTACAATTTCTGCCATATAAGCACCTGTATTAATTGAAACAATAAATATAGCTGCTACTATTTTATTCAACTGAATATCAAACGCTTGGGCAAGTCCATAATAGACTACCATGGATTGAACAATCATAGGAGTTCCACGAAAGAACTCAATATAAAAAGCCAAAAGTCCATTTACTATTTTTAAGAAAATCCTTTTTGCTCCTTTAACTGGCATTGGTATGGTACGTATAATACCTATTAATAAACCAATCAATGTACCTATTATTGTTCCTGTTATTGATATATATATGGTAATTCCTGCTCCACGAAGAAACATCGGCCAATATTTTATTATAATATCTGTTAACAACTCTAAACTCATATATTTTCCTCCTAACACCCTAATTCTAAAATCAAGCGTTATACACATTCCGCTGTGCTACATGCTAAGTAGCAGACATAGAACAGGCTTGATATTTATCCTTAATCGATGTAATATCTAGCCTGTCCTCTAATGTCTAACATAAGACTACATAATGATTACTCTGTAGCTGGTTGATTTTTTATAACTTCATCCATAATAGCAATACGTTCTTCTTCCGTAATATCTGCTAAAATAGTATTAATTTTTTCTGTTAACTTACTACCTTTTTTTACACCTACTGCAATAGCTGAATCGTCAGGATTAGCTTTAAATCCATCTGTGAATTCCACCATAGTAAGCTTATCATTTGCTGCCGATGCACTTAAGCCTTCTGGTTTTTCAGAAACATATCCATCTATCATACCAGCTTCAAGGGCAACCCTCATTGTTCCAAAATCTTCCATAGATGTTACTTTATTAACACCTTCAATTTGGTCAATCACTGTTTCATGGAATGTACTTAATTGACCAGTTATTTTTGCTCCGCTAAAATCTTGAATAGATGTAGCATTTTCATATGGTCCACCTTTTTTAACAACCATAACTAGGTCAGATGCATAATAATTATCTGTAAAATCAATGGCTTTTTTTCTGTCTTCTGTTGGTGACATACCAGCCATAATTACATCAATCATTCCTGAATTAAGTGCAGGTACTAAACCATACCAGTCGGTTTTTACAATTACTAATTCCTTATCTAAAGCTTTAGCAAGTCTTTTCGCAATTTCAACATCATAACCACCTGCATATTCTTTTGATCCATCAATTGGAACTGCTCCATTAGAATCATCTGTTTGAGTCCAGTTAAAAGGTGCATAAGCTGCCTCAAGTCCTACTCTTAATGTACCACTTTCCTTGCTCTTACATCCCACCATAAGACTCATAACTAATAATGACATAACTGCAACCAACAATACTTTTTTCTTCATATCATCTCTCCTTTTCTTTCTTACGATTATACGTAATTTTAACGCATACCATTCATAATGGAAACGAAAAGAAAAGACCTGAGATGAACTCAGGTCGCAAATTTGCCCTAATTCCTCTTCCATTCCCAAATGAGATAGCACAACTTGATAAACTGGGAAGTATATCAAGACAGTCCTGCAATTATTCACTGCAGACCCAGCTTATAATACTGAGAATATTATAAACTTCGGCGGCATTTCCTTCTCCTTAGCATCATTGCTTCTCAAACTCCGCTAAAGACTGTTAAATTCCGCGCCTCTACCTCACTTGCTACAGTGAGGTTCTATTAAATTATAGTACATAGTCTACAACATGATTTCTATTCTGTCAACAAGGAGATCAAATTTTTTAGTATTAACAATTTTCCAATTTTATATCTAAAAATAACCCAATAAATTACAACTCCCTAATCCAAAGGATGATTTCGTATAAACTCGCACAGAGCGTTTACAGCTTTAGGCGTCGTAGCAAATGAAGTTACAAAGCGAATTACAGAACTTGTTTCATTATATTTAAATTGAACAGAATAAGAGAACTCTTCGCTTAACTTCTCAAGTAATGAATCAGGGATGATTGGAAATAATTGATTTGAACTAGGCTTTACATAGAATTCATATCCACTACTTATTAATTCCTTTTCAATCATTTCTGCCATTTTGTTGGCATGATCAGCTAATTCGAAGAATAAATTATTCTCAAATAAAGCTTCAAATTGTATCCCTGCTACAAAGCCTTTGGCCATTAAGGCCCCTTTTTGCTTTATTAAATATCTAAAATCTTCCTTATATTTATCATTAACAATTACTAATGCTTCACCAAGAAGTGCACCATTTTTAGTTCCACCAATGTAGAATACATCTACAAGTTCTTTTATATCTTTTAATTCTAAATCATTATATCTTGACATAAGTGCTGAACCAAGTCTAGCTCCATCCATAAATAAAATTAAACCAAGTTTTTTACATACTTTATGAATAGCATATAACTCTTCTTTTGTATAGACAGTTCCAAGTTCTGTAGAATTAGAGATATAAACCATTTTAGGCTTAACCATATGTTCATCGCTATGATACTTCACAACTTCTTCAATACTTTTAGGAGTTAATTTGCCATCCACACCTTTTACTGTAACTACTTTATGACCTGTCGCTTCAATAGCTCCTGTTTCATGTACATTAATATGACTCGTATCAACGCCAATGACACATTCATGTGGTCGCAGTAAAGAAGATATAACCAGTAGATTAGTTTGAGTTCCACCAGGAATAAAATGGATGTCCACATTATTATCTTTTAATAGTTTTTTTATATACAACTTTGCTTTATCGCTGTGTTTATCTTCACCATATCCAACATTTTGCTCCAAGTTACTGTTTATTAATAATTCTAATACTTTAACATGAGCACCTTCACTATAATCATTCATAAAACTATACATAATCTATCCCTTTCTATTCTAAACATATTCTATATATCAGACCTTAATACACCAACATTATTAAAATCTGGTATGAAACTTTCTTTCGCAGTTTCCCCCTCTTGAATAAACCCATTTTCCACCCCAAGACTTATGGCATAATCCACTAATTCATCATAATGCTTTTCATCTAATGTATGATTTATCTCAGGATACTTGGCTAAATTATCAAGTGGTGTAAATTGATTCATTATACTAATATAGACTTTATTATTATAAGTTTCATAAATATATTTTATAATTTCTTTTGAATCATTTAAATAACCTGGTAGGGCTAAGTGTCTTATAATAACTCCCTTTTTCATAATTCCATCTTTATCAAAAATAGGTTCCCCCACCTGTCTTACCATCTCTTCAATTGCTTTCGTACTTGTATCAAAATAATCACTGCAATTAGAATATCTTTTACTTATTTCACCCGAGTAGTATTTTAAATCTGGCAAAAATATATCTATGAATCCTTCTAGTTTTCTTAAGGTTTCAACCTTTTCATAAGAGCTACAATTATAAACAATTGGAATTATAAGGCCTTTTTTTCTTGCCATTGGAATAGCCTCTATAAGGTGGGGTACGTAATGGCTTGGTGTAACAAGATTAATATTATGAGCCCCCTTATCCTGCAATTCCATAAATATTTCTGCAAGCCTTTCAATTGATATTCCTATTCCAGCATTAGAAGAGGCGATTACATGATTTTGACAGTATACACATTGCATAGAACAACCAGAGAAAAAAACAGTACCTGAACCATTAGTTCCAGATATACACGGTTCCTCCCACATATGTAATGCTGCTCTTGCAACCATTAAATCCGCTGTAACTCTACAATACCCCATCTCCTTATTTACTCTATTCACACCACAGTTTCTTGGACATAAGGTACATTTTTCATATTCCTTATGCATAATACCACCATCCCTTTTATACATTGCTATTATTACTAATATAAAATATCACTTTGTTAAATATTACTTAATAAACATTCCATAATAAACTAGTTAAGAAATTGTAAACCTTATAAAAAAAGATGTCAAGCTATATACCTTGTTT
>JAEWHU010000033.1 GCA_023387635.1 Bacillota bacterium | reverse complement strand
TATAGAGTTGCTCTGTCGATAAGCTTTGCAGCTTCAGCGTATTTTTTTCCTCTTTTCATTCTTTTAACCTCCTAGTGGTATTATCGGGAGTTCATAAGACCATCTCTTATAATGTGAAAATCGACTTACAAAAATTCGACTACCAAAATACTATGGCGATTCAACATTAGTTAACATCACTTATAATATTTTCGGAAACCGGAAAATTGCTTGCAATTTTCTATGAATGCTTCGCATTCATTACCCTCCCACGTTTTACTTATTATTCAACTACAGTGATACCCATACTTCTTGCAGTACCAGAAATCATGCTGATTGCAGTTTCGATACTAGCAGCATTTAAGTCAGGCATTTTAAGTTCTGCAATTTTTTGAACTTCTGCTTTAGTAATAGTTGCTACTTTAGTTTTATTAGGTGCAGCAGAACCTGATTTTAGATTACATGCTTTCTTTAATAAAACTGCAGCTGGTGGAGTTTTAGTTATAAAGCTAAAGCTTCTATCACCATACACTGTTATAACTACAGGAATAATCATTCCTTCTTGATCTGCTGTTCTTGCATTAAACTCTTTTGTAAACTGAACAATGTTTACACCATGCTGACCTAGAGCTGGTCCAACTGGTGGAGCTGGTGTAGCCTTTGCAGCAGGGATTTGTAATTTAATATAACCTGTAACTTTCTTTGCCATTATAGCATACCTCCTAAAAATTGTGGTAATATCGGGAGTTATAAGATAATTTCTTATCCGTGAAAATCACTTATGATTTTCTATGAATGCTTTGCACTCATTACCCTCCCACCATCTAGATTTACATACTCTGCAACGGAATTCTCCCTTGTACCTAGATGTTACTTAGTTAAACTTTCTTGACATCTGTGAAACTGATTTCGACAGGAGTTTCACGGCCAAACATATCTACACTAATTGTGACGATTTGTTTATGAGTATTAATAGATTTAATGATTCCAGCAGTATTCTCCCACACACCGGAGATTACTTCCACAGTATCACCAACTTCGAAATCCATAACAAGTTCGTCATTTTTGATTCCCATACTGCGCATTTCTTGCTCAGTTAATGGGACTGGTTTAGAACCGGGACCGACGAATCCGGTAACGCCTCTCGTATTTCGAACTACGTACCAAGTATCATCGTTCATCTCCATGTTAAGTAAAACATATCCAGGAAACAACTTTTTCTGGACTTTTTTCTTAACACCATTCTTCACTTCTATTACATCTTGAAGTGGAACGGAAACCTCTAAGATCTGATCTTGAAGTTTTCTGTTTTCAATTGTTTTCTCAATGTTGGCTTTTACCTTATTCTCATATCCTGAGTAGGTATGAACAACGTACCAATTCGTCTCTGACATATTATCACCCTATCCTACTTAATTAGTAAATCTATACCATATTTTATAAATGAATCTAATATAGATACAATTACACCAATAATAACGGTAGTAACAATAACTGCCATTGACTGCTTCGCAAGTGATTCCTTGTCAGGCCAGATTATTTTTTTAAATTCTGACTTAAGACCTTTAAACCAACTTTTCTTTGGAGCTTTTTCTACGGTATTAGCTGTTTCTCCCATGCTTTCCCTTCCTTTCTTAACAATGCAGTTTTAATACAAAACTAATAGTTTTAAAAATAATCCTGCTTGTAATAGAAGATTAGACACTATTATTTTGTTTCTTTGTGTAATGTGTGTGATTTACAGAATTTACAGTATTTCTTTGTCTCCATTCTGTCTGGATGTGTTTTCTTTTCCTTTGTCATGTTATAGTTACGTTGTTTACATTCTGTACATGCCAATGTGATCTTTACGCGCACAACTTCCACCTCCGGTTAAATTAAAATTGAGTGACCCAAATATTAGTATTTTAATTACTAATATGGTTGGAACACAGGTTTTTAGGCATAAAAAAAAGACCTCTTCCATCGCTAGTCTAATATACCATAATCTTGATTCTTCGTCAATATTTTTTTTTGCTGTTGAATCAGTCTAACACTTTAAGGACAAAATTTCAAGTATTTTTTATAAAATCAGCTAATTTTTCATATTTTAATTCTAAAAACAGTTACAGAAAGATTATCAACCTAGATAACCTTTCTGCATTTGTATGAACTGTATACGTAACAAGATTAACATATACAATGCCACAGTTTTAAAATTTTCATTCATGAATGTTCAGGCAAATATTATTATACTTTTCTGAATTTGATTATGTCTAACTCCTCCTCAAATCGTTGCAACAATCGCCGTTTGGCAACAATCTCCGCCTATTAGCAATTGTTCTTAAGTTAGGACCCAACCCTAATTGGCCTTTCCCTTGACCTAATTATTTGTTAATAATCTTAACGGATCCACCCTTAACCAGCTGTACCTTTAGGTATATATTATCTAACGAAGTAGCCATTGGACTCTCAATTAGATTTATAAGCTGCTTTGCAGCTTCAGCTCCAATCTTATCTGTATCTTGCTTAATTGTAGTGAGCTTTGGCTCTAGTGCTTGCGATACAGAAATACCATCATATCCTGCCACAGATATATCTTCTGGTATTTTAAGTCCTAATCTTCTCGCTGCATTCATAACACCTAACGCTGCATAGTCATCGGGTGCAATAATGCAAGTAGGAGGATTAGGTAGTTCTAATAACTTAAGGGCTAATAGTTCTGAATACTCCGCATCTCTATAATTCCCTTCTACAAAATAGTCGTCAGGTATTGTTATACCATTCTCTCTAAGTGTATTGTGAAAACTTACTAACCTATTGTGAGTTACTGAAGATTTTGTCCCATGTATATAGGCAATTTTCTTATGCCCTGCATCAATTATGTACTGGGTAAGTTGTCTCATCCCCTCTATATTATCGGATAAAACAGAGATAGCTTCGTTAAAAGCATGATCAATTGTAACAACAGGAAAATCACTGTTCACAATTTCTAAAACTTCTGTTTCACCAAATTCTGCACATGCAATAAATATTCCATCAAAGTTACGATGTCTACAATGTTCTAAAAAAGTCATCTTCTTATTACCAATATTATGTTCAATAAAAGTAATATCATATCCTCTCTCAGAAGCTTTTTCTTTAAATGACGCTAGTATATGCGCAAAGTATTCATTCCTCAAACCATGATTTGATAAGGTTGAAAATAATACACCTATATTGTAAGTCTTTTTCATCTTTAGAGCTCTTGCATTAGCATCTGGAAAGTATCCAATTTCATTTGCTGCTTTAATAACGAGTTCTCTTGTCGTTTCACTAATATCCTTATATCCATTCAACGCCTTACTAACAGTAGAAACAGATACACCGCATCTTAGCGAAAGTTCTTTTATCGTTGCCACTTCTTTTCACCACCGTCTTTCATCCTGAAAACAACTATAACGTTTTCGTAATTGTATTATATAGCACATGTAACAAATAATCAATAGTTTTTTTGTATTTTTTAAACTTTTTTACTTTTATTTTTCAATTTCTCTCCTGAACACAATCTATTTTCACCACAAAATGTAAATATTTTATAAAAACATAAGGTTTCTACTAAAATATCCACTAAATATATAGAATGTTTTTCGTAGTTTTCGTGTTTTGAACGCAAAAAAAGCTTTTATCCTTAATAAATAGATAAAAGCTTTTTTGTTTTGTTTTAGTCACTTTATATAAAACGGCATTCTAGGTCCGCTTTGTTATTAGGTAGCAGGTATAATATTATATTATTCTGCTGAAAATACTCTTTGTTGCACGTTTAGTATGCCCACACCTAATACACCAATTAAAAGCCCTGTGACTGTTCCAGCAATTAATAATGGTGGCAAGTAGTACTTTAGAGATGCGGTTTCTAAAACGATAGACGCTACTATTATCTGTCCTATGTTATGTGTAATTCCACCAGCCACACTTACACCTATGGCACTAAATTTCTTCGACTTTTTACACAAGCTCATAACAATAAAGCTAAGTATTCCTCCAGATAAACTATACAAAATACTAAACATATTACCAAAGGTAAATCCTGCAAGTATAATTCGTATGCAAGATATAATAAAAGAACCTTTATAACCTACTGTATATAGAGCTACTAACACCACTATATTCGCAAGCCCAAGTTTAATTCCCGGAACAAAAAAATTAAAAGGTATTAACGACTCAATATAGCTAAATACAAAAGCCAAGGCAACCAACATACCATACATCGCCACTTTAATAGCTTTTGTTGTTCTCATAGGTACACTTCCTTCCTAAATCTTATGAAATATACCGATTTACCTTTGTCTACTATGCTAATTCTGATAAAATAATCTTTGTCGGACATTTTTCAGCACATTTGCCACAATTCGTACACTTACTATAATCGATATATGCTAAGTTATTTTCTACTTTTATAGCATCAAATTCACATACTTTCGTACACATCATACAACCAATACATCCAACACTACAAGAAGCTTTCACATCTTTACCCTTATCATTAGAATTACATCTAACGAAATGTGCCGTATCATATGGAACAAACTCAATTAGTTTATTTGGACATTCTGGTATACAAAGCCCACATGAAGTACATTTGTTTTTATCTACATAAGCGATTCCATCAATGATATGAATTGCATCAAACTGACAAGCTTTTACACAGGAACCAAATCCCATACATCCATAGGAACATGATTTTGGTCCATTCCCTGGTGCTACAGCAGCATTTTTACAATCCTCAATACCAATGTAGTTATATTTTACCTTAGTTTTATCACAAGTTCCAGCACATTTTACGAAAGCCACAACTTTTTCTTTTTCTTCTGCATTTGTTCCCATTACTTCAGCTATATTTTTATGTGCTTCACTGTTTGCTACAGGACAGGCTGTAGCTGATGCTTTACCCGCTGCAATGGCTTCTGCTAAATTATCACATCCAGGGTACCCACATGCACCACAGTTATTCCCTGGTAATAAGTCACGTACTAAACTTTGCTTTTCATCTACTTCCACATGAAAAAACTTTGCAGCTACACCAAGAAATAAACCTAGAACAATTCCAAGCACGCCAATCAGTATTGTGGCTTTAGAAACGCCCTCCACGGTAATTGCTAAAGCAGGTAAGGTACTTAAGATATTGCCACTTTCTATAAGTCCAATTATGTTCATAGTTTCCCCCTCCTATAATAAACCTGAGAATCCCATGAACGCAATCGCCATAAGACCTGATGTAATAAGTACAATTGGCATTCCTTTAAAGGATTCTGGTATATCGTTATATTCTATACGTTCGCGAATTCCAGCTATAATTACTATAGCTACTAAGTATCCAACACCAGTACCTAAGCCATTAACAATACTTTCAACTAAACCATAACTTTTTTGAACATTAATTAATGCAACACCAAGTACAGCACAGTTTGTAGTTATAAGGGCAAGATAAACACCAAGTGCGTCATATAAGCTTCTACTATATTTTTTAATTACCATTTCAACAAATTGTACTAAAGCAGCAATTACTAATATAAATACAATTGTTTGTAGATATTCTAAATTAGCAGGTTTTAATATATAGTTATAAATTACACTTGCAAATGCGGATGCAATTGTTATAACAAATATAACCGCAAAGCCCATGCCAGTTGCTGTCTTTACCTTTTTTGATACACCAACGAAGGAACATAGCCCAAGGAATTGACTTAGTACAACATTACTTACAAGTGCAGCACCAATAAATATAAGTATTAATTCTTTCATCTAAATCTTACCCCCTATTTTGAATTATTTTTCTCTTTGTTAGAACCACATCCCACAGCATTACAGCTACTACAACCGCTACAACCACTTAAAGCTTCTTTGGTATTTGTAGCAGACTTTAATTTTAATTTGTTTTGAGCTGCTGTTAACATAGCTAATACAAAGAATGCACCAGGAGCTAAGATAAAGATTGACATAGGTTCATATGCACTTGGAGTTACTTTTATATTAAATACTGTTCCTGCCCCAAGTAATTCACGAAATGCACCAATGAATAGTAAACCTACGGTAAATCCAAGTCCCATACCAATACCATCCATAATGGATGGAAGGGGTGAATTTTTAGAAGCAAAGGATTCCGCTCTACCTAAAATAATACAGTTAACAACGATTAGTGGTATATAAATACCAAGTGAAGCATAAATTCCAGGGGTAAAGCCTTCCATTAAAAACTGTATAATTGTTACAAAGGAAGCTACTACTACGATAAATGCTGGCATTCTAACATTATCTGGTATTACTTTTCTAAGTAATGATATTAGTAAGTTAGACATTACTAAAACTGCTGTAGATGATAATCCCATACCTATAGCATTACTTGCAGATGTAGTTACCGCTAACGTTGGACACAATCCAAGCATTAATACGAAGGTAGGATTTTCTTTAATAAGACCATTTATTAAAGGTTCCATGTATTTATTCGATTTCTTATTACTCATCCCTATTCCTCCTTATTCTACTTCAGCTGACTGGGTTACAAAGTACATGCCTGCATTGACAGCATCTAAAACTGCTCTACTAGTTATTGTTGCACCACTTAATGCATCAACTTCATCTACATTAGTCGCATTCTTAGATAATGTAAACTTATCAACTTGCTTATCTACAAATTGACCTTTAAAACTTGGTTCCTTAGCTTTTGATCCAAGCCCAGCAGTCTCATTAATATCTAAGAACTCCATACCAGTAATGGTTCCATCAAGGGAATAACCAAGAGTTAATGTAATATTACCTTTATAACCTTTTTGAGTACTAACAGATAATACATAACCTATTTTATCACCAGATGCATCTACTGCAATAAGGGCTTCATCAATTGTTATGGCATCATAACCAACTTTAGCTAAAATAGTTTCTGCTGCATTGTTAGCTTTCTTAGTTAAAGCTTCGTCTTCGATAAACTCATTTGCTGATTGATATACCACTTTATATGCATCCATTTTAGCTTGAAGTCTTCTCTCAGCTATCACTGGAGCTGTTACTTCATATACTAAACCAAGTAATAATCCTGCGATTAAAGTTATTGCAAATAAAATTACTGTATCTCTTACCAAAGTACTTTTAGTACTTTTAGTATCTTTTTTCATTGTCACGTCATTACCCACGAATTTTACCTCCTTTTCCAAATGCCATTGGTAAAGTTATTTTCTCAATTAGTGGCACTAGCATATTACAGAAGATAATTGCGTAGGAAACACCTTCTGGTGATGCACCAAAGATACGGAAGATTCCAGTTAATAGTCCAAGACAGACACCAAATACTAATTGACCTTTCACTGTGATTGGACTTGTAACATAATCTGTTGCCATGAAGAAAGCACCTAACATAAGCCCACCACCAAAGAGGTGTGCTAATAAGTAGTTTAAGTCAAACCCTTTACCACCAAAGATTAAAACAAAAACCATAAAACTTACTAAATATGTAATAGGTATTCTCCATGAAATAATCTTTTTCATAAGTAAATAAATAGCTCCAATTAAAATAGCTATTACACTTGTTTCACCAATGGTTCCAGTAACATTACCTATTAACTTTTGAACAAGATCAATGGTTTCACCATTTTTAATAGCTTCAAGTGGTGTGGCCCCTGTTATACCATCGATGGCAACAGCACCATTTTTTAAGTAATCTAGAAAACCTACAGATTCGCTAGTTACTGGTTTTATTTTATAATTACTCATTTGACCTGCAAAACTTATTAATAAGAAACAACGTGCTGCAAGAGCCGGATTCATAAAGTTTTGACCAAGTCCACCAAATAACATCTTAACAAATAAAATTGCAAATACACTACCAATTGCACCCATCCAAAGTGGAGCTGTAACTGGCATATTAAGAGCTAATAGTAAACCAGTAACAAACGCGCTAAAATCACCAATAGTAATGGGCTTTTTCATAAACTTTTCAAATGCATACTCTGTTAAAACACTAACACCTATACATACAAGTATCATAAATAATGCTTTGATACCAAAATTATATACCCCAAATATACTAGCAGGAATTAAGGCAATAGCAACATCCTGCATAATGGTTAACGTAGACGTTTTACTTCTAGTATGGGGAGCTGTGGATACGTTATATAATTCGCTCAAATTTAGCACCTCTTTCTAATTCATTTTCTTCTCTATAACACTTCTTTTCATCTGTCTAAAGGACTGGGCTAAATTTAAATTAGCTGGACAGACATATACGCAACATCCACATTCACAACACTCCATTCCATGTAATGCTACGAATGTTTCATGATCGTTATTCTCTGATGCAATAAACATTTTTTGTGGAATAACTCTACTTGGGCAAGCCTCGGCACATCTTCCACAGCGAATACAAGAAGATGATTTTTTCTCAGCTATATCATCTTTTAATAATGCAAGAATACCTGATGTGTTTTTTGCTATACTATGATCAAGTGAATAAAGCGCTTGTCCCATAAGGGGTCCCCCAGAGATTAATTTTTCTGGTTCACTCACAAATCCACCTGCTGCCTCTACTACTTCTTTCATAGAAGTACCTATTTTAACGTTGAAGTTACGTGGATCTTTTATAGCGTCTCCTGTAACTGTTACTATTTTTCTCATTAATGGTGTACTTTTGGCAACTGCCATATATATAGCAATGGATGTATCCACATTGGTTACCACACATCCTACTTCATGAGGTAATTTTTTGGAGTATATCTTTCTTCCTGTTGTCGCATAGATAAGTGTTCTCTCTCCACCTTGAGGATACTTGGTTTTGCATACCTTTACTTCTATATTAGATTCTTTTTCTACTAATTCTTTTACTTTTTTTATAGCTTCTGGCTTATTGTCCTCAATGGCAATAATACCTTTTGCATTTGGGAAAAGGCTTAACTCTATTTTTAAGCCACCAATAATACTCTCTGGCTCTTCTAACATCATTCTATAGTCAGAGGTTAAATATGGTTCACATTCTGCAGCATTAATAATAACATAATCAATTTTTTCATCATTTGGTGGTGTTAATTTTACATGAGTCGGAAATGCCGCTCCACCAAGACCTACTATACCAGCTTCTTTAATTATACTTCGTATTTCATCCTTAGTTAACTTCTTGTAATCTCTTTCATCACCCAAACCATCAATGGCTTTGTATTCATGGTCATTCTCTATAATTACAGATAATACCTTCTTACCGCCAACTGCGAGTCTAGGTTCCACCGCTTTTACTGTACCTGAAACAGAACTTATTATATTAGAAGATACAAAACCTGTCGCTTCACCTATTTTTTGTCCCATAAGTACATAATCACCTTTTGCTACAACAGGCTTTGCTGGTGCACCAATATGTTGCGACATCGAATACACCATATCACCTTTTGGCATTAAAACTGTAGTTGGCTTATCTTTAGACAGTTCTTTGCCATAATAGGTATGAATGCCACCTTTAAACGTTGCTAATCCCATGTTTATTTCCCTCTTTCTAAGTTTGATTTATTACTTTGGTCTACTTTTCCCTAATAAACCATTTTGGCACATATCCTAAATACTAACACAGATGATAATATTAATCACTATGTAAGTTGAATATTATGTCATGTGTTGTCGCATTGTGTTTTATGTATGCGCTAATTGGTTTTATATATCTTATATCCTACTACTTAATCGTTTCAGTTGGTTCAGCAAAATACTATTCCCCCTCTCAAAAAAAAGATTCAATGAAAATATGCCATGAATCTTATCCTTATAGACGCTTAAACGATTAATATTAGGGGATAGAAATCTCTTAATAATATAATTCGTTCTCCATTTCCTTAAATGATGCTTGTAATCATTCTAAAAACTTAGACCTTAGTGCGAACATGTTTTCCTACTACACTTTACTATTATATTCTTATGAGAATTTTACTTAATATATGATATAATGATACAAATAACCACTATTCCTATTATAAGGATATAGAATGATGGTGTCAATAAATACCTTTAAGTTTTCCATTAAAAACACTAAGTTTTTGGCGTAATGTACCACTTTGTAGGTCATAATGACAATATACTAAATAAAACCGACCTATATACTTATAAATACATAAATAAGTGTACAAGTCGGTTCTATTTTATTAAATATTTGATTCATTATTTTGCCTTATGAAGGTATTTTTCTTTGGTTGCTAACCCACCACGAATGTGTCTCTCTGATTTGTTTTGATCTAGTACTACTCTTGCTCTGTTAGCTAGGGATGGATTTATTTGTCCCAATCGTTCCGTTACATCTTTATGAACAGATGTAGGCTGATGGAACGGTTTTTATCCACAAAATCTAAGATTCTAGCAATTTTTATGTGAATATGGCAAAAGATTAAAGCCTACTTATTCTTACAGCAGATTTTATACTTCTTTCCACTTCCACATGGGCAAGGATCGTTTGGATATACCTTCTGTTCATCTTTTTTAAAAGGAATTAAGTTATTATTACCTATCTTAGCATTAATCTTAGCTAATTCATTTGGGGTAAATCCAAGATTACGAATCATACGAGTATGATTCCATAGATTTGATAATACCCCAGTCATGTCACTAATCTGTTTCCTTGAATCATATTCAACACCAGCTATTTTAAGTATCTCAAATAAATCATCCATACTACAGCCTAATCGAATATGTTCCTCAACTAATGCGCAAACATCTATAGCGTGTAAGTCATCAAGCTCAAAGGTACTAAGTAGCATAGAATATAACTCATATAGCTCTTCTGAGACAACACCATTATACTCATTTCCTAATTGGCTAATCTTATCTTTACTTGGTACATAATAAGATTTACCTTCCACTTCCTTTAAAAAGTCTTTATACACTTCTCCCTCTACTAAAGTAATGTCAACAAACTTATCATCAATTAGTACAAAATCATTCTGGTAAAGAATAATACTCTCATATGCCTCAATTAACTCTTCCTTATTTAACTCATTCTTTTCATATTTATTAAATATGTCTAAAGCGATATCCATAGGTGTTACCCCGTAAAGATAGTTTAGAGCATGTAGGTATTCACTAATAAGGCATATTCTTTTTCTCTTCTCATGAAACTCCTTGGTGTTTATACTACGATATACTTTTGCAACATCACTTGGTACCACAACTTTCATGTCAAAAGAAAGGGCAAGATATCCACCAGTTAATAAATACTCATATAGATCACCTTCACCCCCCTCTAGGTGACATGGCTCTTTTAATGCTTTTTCAAATGCTTCTAACTCAATATCTTTTAGCAATAGAAAATATTTAGTAATCACATCGACGCTAGTGATATACTCTATTACATACTTAATTAATTCTGCTTTTTTATAAGAAGAGTACCTCTTCATATGATGTAATTTAGCTATGTTTATAATATCGTCTTTGGTATAGATATCATATATATCTGCTAATGTCTCTTCGTTATTTTTCTTATTTAAATATTGTATTAATTCACTCATATACTTATCAAACTCTTTCTCATTTATATTATTGTCTATTTTAGCCTTTTTCACTTTTGCTACAGGAAACTCTAGATCTTCCATAAAATCATTAACATCTTCCATGTCATAATCATCCATACCTTGTATACTAGCCCATTCAAAAAGTTCTTTATTCTCTTTCGATTATGTTGAACGAAATTTTTAATAAGTATATTATACATTAAAATCCCTGTATCTCAAGAGTTAATCTTATATTATTGCAAGAAAATGCTTATTCTCCTGCCTTAAAGTTATAGATAGGCTTGATTTGATGTATAATATCCACTGTTTCGTGAATGTTCTTTACGATATCCTCCATATTCTTATATGCCATAGGGCATTCGTCTAGGGTATCTGCATTTACAGATGTGGTATATATATCTTTCATCGCCTTTTTAAACTCTGAAACTGTAAATGTATTTTTTGCTGCAGTTCTTGACATTAATCTTCCAGCACCATGAGGGGCCGAATAGTTCCAATCTTCATTACCTTTACCAATACATATTAATGAACCATCCCTCATATTGATTGGAATTAATAATTTTTCGCCATTATTAGCTGATACCGCACCTTTTCTTAGAATCATATTATCCATGTCAATATAATTATGGATGGTAGTAAATTCTTCGACAACTTTTAACTTCATTCCCTTAATAATCTCATCCATCATAGCCTTACGATTAAGCATGGCAAATTTCTGTACTATCTTCATATCATGAATGTAGTCATCAAACAACTGGCCCGATACATAGGCTAATTGTCTTGGTATCTCAGTTACAACCCTTTTATTTAACTCTTTCATTGCCTTTTGAATCTCTTTATCTCTACCAGATTCCTTATATTCCTTGACTAACTTTGTTACATCTTCTTTAGTATTCCCATTTAAATCCTTATAGCCTTCTTCCTGATAAAAGCTTGCTACCTCTAGCCCAAGATGACGACTTCCCGAATGTATAACAATATAGATGTTACCTTCATCGTCCTTACTTGCCTCAATAAAATGATTACCACCACCAAGTGTTCCAAGACTCTTTATGGCTCTATCAATATTAATCTTACCTTCCTTCTTACATCGAAGTTCATTTAAATCAATCTCATCATTAAATCTATGAGCTTTATCTCGAACATGAAAACCCGATGGAATCTTCTCATATATCAACTTATCTAGTTTCTCAAGTTCTAAGTGAGAATTCTTAATCTGTATGGTTTCCATACCACAACCAATGTCTACACCAACAAGATTAGGTACAATCTTATCTGTAATAGACATGGTAGTACCAATGGTACACCCTGCTCCTGCATGAACATC
>JAEWHU010000008.1 GCA_023387635.1 Bacillota bacterium | reverse complement strand
TTTGCTTTCATAAGTTTACAGAATCCGCGATCTAAACAGGTTTCACAAGCCATTCCTTCATCCCATCCAATATGCTTCCACACATGATCTGGTACAAAAGGAATTTCTGAACGTTCTCCACGTTTGGTTTTACTCAACCACTCATTAATCTCTACAACTAAATTCTCAGACAAGTCATCGAAGGAAGATTTTGCTTCTTCCACTTTTGCATCACATACGTACTGTGTAGAATCTTTTGCCATCCTGGCATCTATATCTAACCCAAGCAAATTAGAAAGAGTCGCTATATCACCCTTTTCCCCACAAAGCTGTTCTTGAAGTGCTGTGGACGCACATGCAATGATAATTGGTTTTCTATTTAACCTAGCATAGGCAATAGCTGAAAGTAGATACGCAAATGTTTTACCAGTACCAAGTCCAGCTTCTGCTAGATGAACCTTCTTTTCACATAAAGCATCCGCCATCTGAAACGCAGTATATATTTGTTCATCACGTACTTCATAACCATGTTCAGGTAATATATCGTAAAAAACATCTCCAATCCACTCTACTAATTTTTCTTGAAAATCCTCTCTTCTTTCATATTCAAAAATTGATTTAAGCCTTGCACTCATGTTAATTTCTCCAGTCATATATCTATTATTAATAATTCATAGGTCTTTCTTAGTTAATACTCTTATCATCATCCATCATAAAACAAAATAGCAACCAATAAAGATAACAATATAAAGCGACTGAATCACTCCAGTCGCCTTATTCGCTATAATTATGTATTATAAATACTACTCATTAATTTTAGATTTATACGAAACGCATTTCTTTCATATAAAATATATCTCTAATACATCAACTTAATTATAACACGTAGAAGGTTGATGTACAATTATATCTACACATATAACGCCTATACAGTAAAATTTTCCTTTAGTTTAGAGATATAGCTCCATTATTCTTCCGTGTCGAAATAATTGTATTTCATGAAGACATCCTATTCTCTTATTTTGAAGAGCCAAAGACGATATTAAATAATGTCAGAGACTTAAGCCAAGAATCTGTTGCCATAAAAGCGTGGTTAGACGCTGTGCCTAAGGACCATTTTATCCCACTTCCGGGTTCAAACGGAGCGGATTTTCTTTTCCTACCTGCATATTTTGCCCTAGGGAAGTAGAATGTTAAAGATGTAGCTAAGACATGAACAAAACTAGTCTGTTTTCTATAAAAATAAGGAACCAGCTTTACCTGATTCCTTATTTTTATACTGATGGTTCTATGCCTGCTATTTGTTATTAATTTTGTACTTTATATCGTTCTCCATCTATTTCAATATAATCCACTTGGTTAACATCCAATATCTTTCCAAATGTAAATATCTGAACATCTAATCCCGTGGAATATTCATAAGGATTTCCACAAGCATCTATGACTAATGCATCTTCTCCATGATACCACATAAAGTTTTCTCTTATTTTATATTCTGTACCATCCTTCATATTAATAGATAAGTCTTTGTATAGAGTATAACTATGTTCTTCTGGGTCATAATCCGGTTCATTCATTATTCCTGAAGCCTCTAGTTCTTTTTCGAATTCTTCCTTGGCAACATTTATATCAAATACAAGCTGCATACCTATACCTGATAAAACTGCATATTTCATTTTAGGATTATCTGACACATTAAATGTAGTACTATCCATTTCGGCAAGATTAGTTGGAACTTTAAACGTTCCTACTTCTGTGCATTTACCATCATTATCTACATCCTCTAATACTAATTCAGATATTTTATCAATATTGGCGGTATTCACTTGTGTGTCTTCCGATCCAAGCAGAGCTACCATGCAATTAAACGCAAGAATCGTATTATCATATTCATCTCGATACAACTTAGAATTAAATAAACCATTAATCTCTTTAATAGAAATTTCAAAATGGCCAGCATTCCATTCTTTTTCTAATTTTAACAGTTCTTCATCTGACATTTGATTTCCATACAGATCTGTAATACAAAATTCTGCTAATATAATTCCAGTATTCTTTTCTGCATAATAGCGATTTAAAGTAAATATATAGTTTTCATATACAATACTTTGATCTTCTACATAATTAGCATCATTTTCTATTTGCTCTGCCACCTGTACTTCACTACCTGCATCAAAGAAATACTGTATTATACTGCTATTGACTACGAATTTATAAAGGCTCTGTCCTGTTGCTGCATAACATACAGCGTTAGAACCAACTAGAACAAAGACTAATACTACTGCTGCAGCTACATATTTCATATAATTATTTCTTCTAATATATTTCTTATCTTTTTTCAACATTTTTACCTTATCCAGCGTTTCTTTTGAAACATGAATCTGATCAAAGGTATTTCTGTAAAATTCTTTATTATTCATCATACCACGCCTCCTTAAGCTGCTGCTTCAAACGTTTCCTTGCTCGGACTAGTTGCGTCCTAACGGTCGTTTCTTTCATGTGTAATATCTGAGCTATTTCAGCGGTTGCATATCCTTCATAATAAAATAAATGTACTACTATCTTGTATTTCTTAGGCAATTGCTTAACTACTTCATATAACTCATTTTCTTCCTTCTTTAAAAATACAGGTTCTATATCTAAAGTTTCTAATGAACCTATTTTTCCTCTCCAAAAAGAAGAAAACAGATTCTTACATTCATTCACTGCTACGCGTATCAACCATTTTCGTATATGTTCATCATCTTTAAAATCTGTTTCCGTCTGAAGCAATTTCAAAAATGTATTTTGTAACACATCATCCGCATCATAACTTAATTTACAATAACTATATGCCACTCGGTATACAACGTCTGCATATTTGGCTACGGTATTTACATATTCATTATCTTCCACAACTACACCTCCTCCCACTAACTAACTTACTTACTTTTTAAAGGCCTTCAATATATAAACAATTTAGAACGTTCAAATGTGTCACTAAATTTTTTTAATTTTAAAATTTTTCTCATGTTCATTAGAAAACATTATGACCTATGCCAAACCCTAAAAATGTAAAAACCATAGAATCCTTGATTTATAAGGACCCTATGGTACACATGGAGAACTAAAACTCGTACTTTAAGTTTAAATGTAATAATTCCCACTCTCTTTTTAATATCGCATATAAATAACTACTTATGTATATAGGCTTACCATTCTCATCATTTTTGAAGGTAACATCTTCAATTAAGTATCCTTCTCGCCTCATACCCATGCGTTCTAGTAAGCTAATGGATGCATAATTATCGTCATTACACTCTGCACGCACTCTTCGTGCACCTAATTCATTAAAAAGGTGATTGAGCATTGCTAATGATGCTTCTGTTGCATAACCCATGTTATGAAACTTTTCATTAAAATCGTAGCTAATATCAAACGTTTCATAATCATCTTCTGAAAAACTGACATCTCCAATAACTTTTCCGTTATCCTTCAAAACAACTGCCATAGCAGTATCTTTCTCAATTCTTCTTTTTACAGTCGCAACACATTCATCATAAGTCATTGGATCAAAATTTTCATATTTTGCTGTACTCTCCAAGCTCATATATTCAAAGAAATCTTCAACATCCTCAATCATAAAATTTCTAAGTATCAATCTATTGGTTTCAATTTTTATCATATTTTCTTCCTCACTAAATTTTAATTATGTATAACTTATCATACCACCTTTATTAGAATGCTCTTCTTACCTATCTACCTTTGAACAATTAAATTATAATAGTATTACCTATATCTCACATTAAACTATTCATTTGATTTTTCATAGAGGTAACTATATATAAAGAAAACCTTCAGTTCTTTTACTTAATCTCACAATAGATAAAATTATCTCATTTTAGTCTGTTTGCTCTTGATGTTTCTTAAATCTAACGATGAATATTGCTACTATTATAGCTATAATATTATATATAATTACTTTACTCAAATCATTGGGTAACATTGTTTGAGAAAACATATTCAAAAGACAATGATACAATACGCATAGCCATAGACTATTGCTAATATAATAAATCGCACCTAAAACAAAACAGCTACCTAATAATCCTATAATAAATGAAATATGTTGTATATTATGTAAACTATTAGTTATGTAAAAATACATATAGTGCCATGTACACCATGATACAAATGTAACAATACAAGCAATTTCAAAATTAGCTTTTTTCTCTACCAATGGTTGAAATGTGTATCTCCAACCGATTTCCTCTATGCCGCCAAATACAATAGCTATAACAAAATAAATAAAAAAGGAATACCATCTTAAATCATCTACCAAACGTAAATCAAACAACTGCTCTCCAAAAATAATCATTAAAAAAAGTAGAACCATTCCATAGTATAATACAGACTGTTTTATATGAAAAAATTCTTTGATCAATTTAGGAATGGACTTTACACGTTTTGCTTTAAGAGAAATAATAATTCCCCAAAGAGCAGATGAAGTTCCTCCAATTATCATAAAAATTGTATTCCATGCTTTAGGATATAGAATTGAATTGGAGCTTAATATGTAGCTAATCAAACATACGATTAATATCTGTGTCATTGTTCCAAGCAAATACATCTTTGCATATTGCATTTCATTTTTATACATTTGTACCTCCAATTTTAGTAGGTTTCAGTAATGTCCATATACATAATACCTAAGTTGTAGTTCTTCTTATTTTAATACCTTACATAGAATAATCTCATCATATTTCCTATAGTCTCCCCATGGTTCATATATACCTTGCGGTATTCTGCCACACTCATGCATTCCCAAAGATTTATAGAATGTTTCAGTTCCATCTCCACGACATGTGGTTGTTACATAATCAAATCCAAGTTCTGATGAAAACTTACATCCTTCATCAAATAATTTTGTTGCCAGTCCTTGGTTTTGAAATGCTGGATTTACTACCATATCTGCAATATTACAACGATGGGAATATAATATATGTTGCTCTTTGATCATTATAATATTACCAACCACATTATCTTCAATGACAGCCACAAGATGAATCCTTCTGCCTGCGTTCATCTCTTTGATACTTTCTAATAACCGTTCCTCAACTGCTTCTAGAGTATTTTTAGAAAATATATTTTCCCAACTACTTTTAGCATCACTTTGCTTAACTTTACGAATTACAATTTCGTTCATTAATTTCCCCTCCATAATTATGAAAAATTCTCATTACTCCTTTATTTTGATTTATACTTCTCATGCTACCTATATTGTTCGATGCAAACCTTCAAAAATACCAATTTAATATTATCATATATTATATTATTGTATATCCTCAATCATTTTTTTAACTAATTTAGAGCCAGTTCACTAAAGTTATGTAAAATCCTTATAGTAAATAATTAAAACAAAATAATGTGATTATGTTACATACAATTTTAAATACATAGATTATAATGTAACTAGAAAAACAAATAAAATAAATTACTTTATAACAATACTAGGAGGAATACCATGAATTTAAAAGTTGTTCTAGCTTTATCATTAGTTGCTATTACTACCCTAACTGGATGTTCTATTAAGGATTCATCTTCTAATACAAGCTATAAGAAAATAAGTTCAAAAGAAGCAAAAGAAATGATGGATGGAGATTCAGATACAATAATACTAGATGTAAGATCTCAGGAGGAATACGATTCAGGACATATAGAAGGTGCCCTTTTAATTCCTGATGGCCAGATATCAGAAAAAGCAGATAGTATCTTAACCGATAAAGATGCAACAATATTAGTATATTGCCGTAGTGGACGTAGAAGTTTAGCTGCTTCTAAGGAGTTAGTAGAACTAGGATATACTAATATTTACGACTTTGGCGGTATAATTGATTGGCCTTACGAAACTGTAATTAAGTAATAGTATACATAAACAACCTTTTCGTATCTTATAATAGATATCATACGAAAAGGTTAATTAATTTCGATAATCAATTATTTTAATGGATTGATTTTCATTATACAATTCATATACTACCTTTTCTTGATACCAATTCGTATGAATTAAATTATTGATGGTGCTACTATCACTAGGAAGTATAATTTCTTCTTTCACTACAAGTCTGTTATTACCTCCATATGTGGTATAGGAATTATCTAGCTCGTAATATCTTAAATTTAGGGGTTCACTTAATGTCTTTGGTAAATAGACCCTTACCTTAAAATCTTTATTACCTCTACCATAATCCTTAATTACTATATTTACGTTTAAGGTTATGATATTATCATTTCCAACAAATGAAATATTTGATTTTTCAAAATCAACTGAGTTTAAACCATCTCTTCTAATATAATGGTAGCCCCTTCTCGTGATATCAATGGTCCTATTCATGATTGGGATCAGAGCAATAACAATAACCAGTAATGTTATAAATTTATTGTTCTTAAATTTATCCAATTGGTAAATGCCTCTAATACAAAAGATAAATATAAGAAGTGGGATGAATCCTGATAAATTTACTGTACTATTGTTAAATCTAAATGGTCTTATAATATACTCTATTAATGAATATGATGTATGCGGTAAAGGTTTTGTTATTAATACCGTAAGAAATATTCCAACTATGTATAAAAATAGCTTTCTTGTATCTAATTTCATAGTACTTTTATATTTAGATTCTTCTTTCATCCTATTTCCTCCTTGAAACCAATTCCCATACTTTCCTTGTATCCATATATCCAAAATTCATAAGAAAACGTAGCTTTTCAATTCCTTTGTTTGCTTTCCACCAGTTCTCACTTATTGTCTCATAGAATGTAGTTTGATATCATCGCATTAACCTCTCTACTTATTACAATCGTATATTACGCCATTTCTATATATTACCATATACTGTTCTTCACTACAATAATTTTATATTGCCTACTGAGTAAAAAGGAACACACTATTATGATAGATATATTTTAAACTTGCTTAAACCCATGTAATAGGACGGATTAATATGCCCGGTAATTTAGTATTAGAATCTCCCTTAGCAGAGTTTATTTGTCCTTGTGTTAAGAAAACAGCTTCTCTTAAATCTGCGTTACTAAAATTCGTATCTCTAGTATCTGCACCTAAAAAATTGGCTCCATTAAAACTGCACCCTTCAAAATTGGCTGCTATCAACAAATACATGGTGAAATCTGCACCATTAAAATTCTTTCCCTTAAAACTTTTTCCAATGTAATCTTTTTTATTTTTTTCCTTATTACTCTTATAGTTTAACTTTATAAGGTTGCTAATCTTTCTCAAACATTCATTAACACGGTTCCTGTATTCGTCAATATCAGTTGTAAGGATATCTTGTGGAGAAGCATTACATATATGTCTATTCTCCTCTATTAGATTATATATTTCATTCCTAAGTTCTCTAGCTGGTATAATTGTTTTTGCTTCATGTAAGAAATACAGTATTTGATGGAGCTGGAAAACAATAAGAAAAACATCAAATATTTCCTGGGCTTTTTCAGGCACGGTATGCCAATTCATATTATTATAAATTGTCTGAGTTACTTTTTGACCTGCTCCAAAGCAATCATAGCTTAAACATCCTCTCATTTTTTCTTTCGTTAGTTCTGCATGAATTTTACAACGAAAATCAGTTTGTAGATTAAAACATGGTATACCTGCCATTTTATCTTCTGGAAATCCATCAAGTTTAGAAAAAAACAACGCCGTACAACACAAACCACTGCATTTAGAACAATCTATTTTCAATTCTTCTAATAATTCTTTGTCAATATAGCTTTCGTCATGTATTTTCATTTTAATTTCCTATCGTATTCCAACTTAACTCTATATTTTCATCTATAATATCATTCTTATAATCCATTCTAGCATATTCTAAGGAATATTACACATCACATACTAGTTCGGCACAAATTAAAAATCTCTTTTCCTTTTCCTTTAAATCGAGTCCCAGTGTTCCACCTGGATTCATATTATATCCAGGATCAAAATAATCCTTAAGTACTTTAAATACTCCATATTCTTTTCTACCAATCTGACCTTCTAACCATGGTCCAAACATTTTACCTATTTCGTGGTGATGACTCATTAACAAAAAATCTGAATCCAAATCAATTTAATGATTTGGATTCAGATTTTTATTTTAAACATTCATAGATTCATGATAGTTTTATTAGTTTAAGTTACTTAACATTGTAAGTGCATAGCGTAAGGTATTATATGTTCTTATCATATCTATAATTTCTCTCCTTAATATAGCAAACTAAGTGCTATAAAAAACATTCCGTAATAATAGGTAGCAAGATTGATAACGTGAACAGACTCATGTTTTTTCTTATAAAAATAAAGAAATAAGATGAACGCGTCCGATATAAGGAATAAAGTTGAACCAATACTAATAAGCAAATACGAAACAGTAAATTGCGCCAACACCAGGTGTAAGCCTTTTGAGAATAACATTGCTACCATAAATGAATATACTGCTATTATGATAGTAAGCTTACCTGTATTCATTCCATCTAACCTTGTTAAGCCTATGGTAATAAATATGGACAACACTGGAAATATCAGTTCTACCCACGTTAATCTTTGCATTCTTGAGAAAACATAAATAAAGCAAACATGACCAAAAGCAAACGATACTAATCCCATTATAAAAAAAGTAGTTTTTTTCGATACATTTGTACTGGATTCTCCAGGGGGTAACTCATTTCCTTTTATATCTTTTTCATTGGCCACACTATAGAATCCAAGAACAACATCACCAATCAAACATAACAATAAAGCTGGTAGAAAGTATACTAGAGTTCCTATGTTTTCACCATAATAAGCACAAATTATGGATACTGCAATAAAAGTAACACTATTGAAAGTTTTCGCTAGAACATAATACTTTTTGAATTTTGGACGGCTTCTTGTCAACATGAGAAAGGTAAACGAAATTGTATATACTATGAACAAAAGTAGAGACTGGATTAACTTCATAAAATACTCCTCCTGGTAAAATTCATAACAAATATACAATATCACTGTGGCATCTACAATCTAGATTATTATAATATACATATTATATCACATCTTTTAATATTTGTAGTATTTTCCATGAATTTCACCAAATAATTCAGTACATTTACTTTTGTCTTAATTCGTCTAATTCTATCATTAATTCAAGAATTTTTGTCTCGTATTCATCTAGAATTGCACTCTTCTCATTTAAATCTTTTTCTAATTGTTCTACTTCTATTGTTCCTCCAATAGATGTGTTTTTGATTTGATCCTCTAATTCTTGAAGTCTTTTTTCTAAATGATTTAATTCACTCGTTTTTTTACTTAGTGCTTCTTCAGACAACCTTATTATTTCTTCTTTATCATTTAAAGTTACAATTAAACTATTGTATTTTAGTATTATCTCGTCATTTTTCTTTATTGAATCTTTCAATTGTAAGGATTGTGTTATTATATTATTTCTTAACTGTACAATAATTTCTCCCTGTTCTCCTATTTGCTTTGTCTGTCTTTCTAGGGTCCTTTGTAATGATTCAATTAACTCACTTTTTTCATGAATTTCATCTTCCATTTTGGAACATTGTAATTCTATAAGTTGTTTTTTCTCTTCTAAATTTAATAACTGATTCTTCATTAAATCTAATTCATCATGTAATTCGTCCCTACTTTTAATGACCGTTTCTAGTCTAAGCTCTTGATCCTTTAACCTATCGCATAAGATATTTTGTTCTTTATTAAATTGGCTTAATTTCTGCTCCAATTGGTAAATGTGAGCCTTTCTATCCGTTAAGTATTTATCTTTATTCTCAATTTCATTTTTTTGTTCCTCTAACAAAATATTCATATCTTCAAGTTCTTTTTCAATTACTGCTTTCTCTGATAGCTCTTTATTTATTGCATTTTCAAGTTCTACAATCGTTTCTTGTGCCTTTGCTAGATTTATAGATGTACTTTCTAATATGCTATTTTTATTGTTGAAATCTTCCTTTAGTTTTTCTATGAATTGCTCTTTTCCTTTTATATCATCATGAAGAGATTCAATTAAACTTTCTTTTTTATTTAACTCAGTATGAAGAACTACAATAGCTTCTTCTCTTTCTTTTATATCATTTTGAAGTTCTGTGATTGTGCTTTCATTCTCTTCAACACTGATACGTAGATTTTCATTTGCATTTCTTTGTTCTTCTAAGTTAGTTTGAAGATTATCTACAAGACTTTCTTTTTCCTTCAAGCTATTTGTAAGCCTATCAATGTTTTCTTCTTTTTCATCTAGATATTGTTGTAAGATTTCATTGGTTTCATCTTTTTCTTTTATATCTGCATGAAGTGTCTCTATTGCATTAGCCTTTTCATTTAACTCTTTATGAAGATTCTCCAGACTCTCTTTACTGTCTTTCGCATCTGAATGGAGAATTTCTATTGTAAGTTCTTTTTCTTCTATATCTTTTTGAAGATTATGAATTAGACTTTCCTTTTCTTTCATGCTATTTGTAAGGTCTTCTATGTTTTCTTCTTTTTCATCTAGATATTGTTGTAAGATTTCATTGGTTTCTTCTCTTTCTTTTACTTCTGCATGAAGTGTCTCTATTGCGTTAGCCTTTTCATTTAACTCTTTATGAAGATTCTCCATATTCTCTTTACTTTCTTTCATATCTGAATGGAGAATTTCTATTGTAAGTTCTTTTTCTTCTATATCTTTTTGGAGAGCTTCTATCGCATTTTCTTTCTCTTCTATATCTTTTTGAAGATTATGAATTAGGATTTCCTTTTCTTTCATGCTATTTGTAAGGTCTTCTATGTTTTCTTCTTTTTCATCTAGATATTGTTGTAAGATTTCATTGGTTTCGTCTTTTTCTTTTATATCTGCATGAAGTGTCTCTATTACGTTAGTCTTTTCAATTAACTCTTTATGAAGATTCTCCATACTCTCTTTACTTTCTTTCACATCTGAATGGAGAATTTCTATTGTAAGTTCTTTTTCTTCTATATCTTTTTGGAGAGCTTCTATCACATTTTCTTTCTCTTCTATATCCTTTTGAAGAGATACTAGTGCATTTTCTTTCTCTTCCACATCTTTTTGGAAGGCCTCTATCACATTTTCTTTTTCTTCTATATCTTTTTGGAGAGCTTCTATCGCATTTTCTTTATCTTCTATATCCTTTTGAAGATTCTGAATTACACTTTCCTTTT
>JAEWHU010000123.1 GCA_023387635.1 Bacillota bacterium | reverse complement strand
GCATGGAAATACAAGGTGCTATGACTATATTTGCAGTTAATATAAAGCGAATTCTAAAATTAATAGCTGATTAAATATGGAGGGTTATACCCTCTAGGTAATAGAAATCAAAAAAAGGTCCAGATTTTTAATCAAAAATGATTATGAATCTGGACCTTTTCATTTGGAACAATTACAGGATTGAAATACCGAAGGTTTTTCAGTGCCCTCATGAGTAATCTGCCAATTTTTTTATTCTTTTTTATCATCTGATTTATTTTTAATAACACGATATATTAGCATATAGCCATATATTAGGATGGGAATAACTATAATACAAAAAATACTAGCTTGAAAAAGTGCACTAGATTCTGGAGTAGCAGTGAATGCGCCGATTAACATAAGTAGGACTAAACTTATTAATAAGATGACACCAATCATAGCTGAAATACGTTTACCTTTTTTCATAATAAAACTCCTTTTTCTATAAATATAAAATATATTTAAGCTTTAACAACGAATTTACAATAATAAGAATTAACTTTATTATATCAAGTTTAAATTAAAAGTAAACGTTTTTTTAAACATATAAGTAATGTTTCTAAGGTTATCTTACTGACCATGTAAATCTTGAATATTCACTTTGACTTTATGGCTTAATTTATGGGTGCTATTAATATTATAAATATGGTAAATTATAGAAAAGCATGGTAAAATATGAATAGAATTTGTTGCTTAGTAATAAAGAAATTTAACTATTAGAAAGGAATCCTATGAACAAAATTAGCAAGAAGAATTGGGCGTTGATATGGATATTAGGTTTAGCTGGCCAATTATGTTGGAATATAGAAAACCAATGGTTTAATACTTTTGTATATGACAAAATTGCACCTAATCCAGTAATTATATCATGGATGGTTGGATTAAGTGCGGCAGTCACTACATTTGCCACTAATTTTATTGGTACGTTAGGTGATAGAAGAGGTAAAAGAAAACCTTATATTGCATTTGGTTATATTATGTGGGGGATCTTTACTATTGCCTTTGGATTAGGAGAGTTCCTTCCTAAAAGTTCTATATTAGCGGCAGCAATATTTGTAGTTGCTATGGATGCTGTTATGAGTTTCTTTGGTTCTGTTGGCTACGATGCTGCCTTCTCAGCGTGGACTACAGACATATCCAATGAAAGTAATAGAGGGCAGGTAGGAGGAGCATTTGCTACCATGCCAGTTTTGGCTACCATTGTGGGTTCTTTGGTAGCAGGATTTATTATTAAGTATTTCGATTTCTTTGGATTTTTTGTCATGATAGGATTAATGGTAACGATAATTGGAGTAATTACATTATTTACGCTAGAAGATGCACCGAATCTAACCAGTAAAAAAGATAAAGAAGGATTCCTACATCAATTTTTATCGGTATATAATTTTAAAACAGTAAAGAATAATAAAGAACTTTTTTGGGTTTTTACTATAATGATGGTATATTTTATAGGTTTTAATATTTATTTTCCATATGTAACTATTTACTTTGTTAATTACTTAGGCCTTGATTATGGAATTACTGGACTCATACAAGGTATCAGCCTATTAATAGCAATAATACTTACAATACCAGCATCTAAGTATATTAATGGTGGTAAAAATACGAAAATGATATCCATAGCACTTATTGTTAATGTAATTGGGTTAATCATTATTAGTATGAGACCAAGGGTACTATTTTTAGGTGTCGGTATGTTATTAACTGGGATAGGATATGTAATCATACTTCAAACAATCACAGCATGGTTTAAAAATCTGTATCCCGAAGAACAAAGAGGACAATTTGAAGGGGTAAAACAAATATTCTTTGTATGCATTCCTATGATTATTGGGCCTAATATATCAAGTTTTATTATACATAGATGGGGAGTTTCTGGGATTGTAAATGACAAGGTAGGTATGATTCCAAATGAAATGTTATTTGTTATATCGGCTGCCATTACCTTACTAACTTTTTTACCATTAGTCCCCGCAAATAAACATCTAAATGAGAGAAAAAATAATTAAGTAATGGCAAGTCTAAATATAAATAATTGTATAGGAGGTAAAGATAATGCAAAATGAATTTATAAAGCCAGGACCTGTGTTAGCCAAAGATGGTTCCCCTGTACCAGGCTATTCTATAAAAAGTGTACTAAAATATGATAGAAAAATGATAAAAGCATCACCATTTCGAATAAAGGAGTGGGATTTTTACCAAATTACAGATGGTATGAAGTGCTTACAGTTTACAATAGGTCACGCTTCCTATGCAGGGCAAGTATGTGCAATGCTTTTTGATTTTAAGAATGGAAAAAAGATTTGTGAAAAGGGAACGTTATTAGCACTTCCCTTTCATTCTTTAAACATGCCACAGGATGCAGAAGCGGACCATGTATTATCCTATTCTAAAAAAGATAAAATTATGAGATTTGAAACCACTAACGATATAAGAAAGTTATATTGTAAATGGGAGGACTTTGAGGCAGAGATTGAATTAACTAGAAAGAATCATAACTCTATCGTAATTAATATTCCATTTGAGGAATCGAAAAAAGCTTTCTACTACAATCATAAAATTAATTGTATGGAGGCAAGTGGCATGGTCAAATATGGAGATATGAAATACGAATTTGTCCCTAGTGATTCTTTTGGATTGCTTGATTGGGGAAGAGGAGTATGGCCATTTCATAATGAATGGTATTGGAGTAGTGGTGCAGGTTACATAAATAATGAGATATTTGGATTTAATCTAGGATGTGGATTTGGTAACACCAGTGCAGCAACGGAAAATATAATATTTTATGGGGATACCGTTCATAAACTTGGGAAAGTAAAAATAGAGCACGGGGATGATTATATGAAACCTTGGCATCTCTATGATTTAGATGGAAGGCTTGATTTAACGCTTACACCTACATATGATAGGACTACAAGGACAAAAATGTTATGGGTGGATAATTGCTGCCACCAAATGTTTGGTGAGTTTCGTGGTAAAGTGATACTTGATGATAAAAGAGAACTAGAGATTTCTAATATTATATCTTTTGCGGAACATGCAATCAATAATTGGTAGAATATCTGTATGGATGTAAATATATTCTTCAAATAAAAATGCTGTTGCCAATATGAGCAACAGCATTTTTTATATGAATAAGGGGACGAAATAAGGTAGATAGCGTATTAAGATATAGCCTTTTTGTAATTCTCATTCACTGCTGACCAATCAACTACTTCAAAGAAAGCCTTTATATAATCAGCGCGTAGATTTTTGTATTTTAGGTAATATGCATGTTCCCATACATCGATACCTAGTATTGGTGTCCATTCACCAGCACTTTCCATAAGTGGATTATCTTGATTTGGGCTAGAGGATACTTGTAGTTCCCCGTTTTTATTTGTTGATAGCCATGCCCATCCAGAACCAAATCTTGTTGCACCAGCAGCAGATAGTTTTTCTTTTAGTGAATCAAGTCCACCAAAGTCTTTATCAATTCTTGCAGCTAGTTCTCCAGTTGGATTACCGCCACCATTTGGTGACATAGTAGTAAAGTATAGGTTATGATTATAGAAACCACCACCATTATTTCTAATTGCTGTTCTTGTAGCTTGGTCAGAAACATCTTCTAGATGACTTAAGATATCCTCAATTGACTTATTTGCAACTTCTGGTGCCTTTTCAACGGCAGCGTTTAAGTTATTTGTATAAGTAGCATGATGTTTTGTATAATGTGTAACCATAGTTAACTCATCTATGTGAGGTTCTAATGCATTAAAATTATAAGAAAGTTCTACTTGTTTAAACATATATTTCACTCCTTTTTTTTAGTTAGTTATTGATAACTTTATTATTACACAAACATGTCTGAATATCAAGCTGCATTTTAACAGTAGTCTGACAATAGATAGAAATAATGCAAGTATGCAAACAGCTAAATCCGAGTGTTTTACTGGGTTTTAACCCATTTTGAAGACGGATTTGATTGGACTTATTGAGAAATTTTAATCAACTAAGATGACTTATTAAAAGGCATTATAAGAATTTATTATGCAAAGATGAGTAGGAAAAGTTGATATTAAATTTTTTCTATGATAGAATATGAAGAGTTAATACTTAGAACCTGAATAAATAATTGAAGGAATCTAATAATACATTAAAATGAAATTGGAGAGACACATATGGCAAAGTTATATTTTAGATATTCATCTATGAATGCAGGTAAATCCTTAGATTTAATATCAACTCATTATAATTATGTTGAATTAGGTAAGAAACCACTCGCATATTTACCAAGCGTTTCAGGAGAACGTATTAAATCACGAGTAGGATGCGAATTACCTGCCATACCTTTTGATGAAACCTATAGTTTTGACATAGAAAAGATAGATTCCCTTAAAACATGTGATTGCATATTAATTGATGAAGCACAGTTTTTAAAAAAAGAGCAGGTAATAGAATTACATAAGTTAGCTGCATTACATGGCATCCCTGTGATTTGTTATGGACTAAGAACTGATTTTAGAGGAGAAACTTTTGAAGGCTCAGCAGCTTTATTAGCATTAGCAGATGAGTTACAAGAGATTCCAACGTTATGTCATTGTGGAAAAAAAGCTAGAATGGTACTTCGTACTGTGAATGGAAAAGTTATAACCCAGGGAGAACAAGTAGTTATTAAAGATAAAAATGATAAGATAAAGTATTATAGTGTTTGTGGGAAACATTTTTATTTAAAACAATTTTCTAAAGAAGACTAAAAAAGTATACTGAAGAAAAAGTTGGGTTTAATACTTAAAAACATTAAAATAAAAGGTGTTATTGTAATGCTAACAGAGTGAGTTAGCAACAATAACACCTTTACTTAATTAATAAACTATTTCATATATTAAGTTGTCATTACTATCGTATCCCTTAATGGTATGACCTAATTTATTACTATCTAAATTACAAACAAATAGAAATAAGTCGTCATAGAACTCTGTAATAGTTGTAGTAATACCATCATCAACATCAATTACAATTTTAGTAATTTGTTTATCATTAATAATACCGTATATTTTTAAAGAATTATATGACATATTCCAAGTATATTCTATGGCTTTACTGTTGGTATTTTCAAAACCAATAGGGTTAGTTCCATACCAGAAGAAGTATAAATACCTATTTAATACATTACAAGATACCCATTTGTCATATTTGCCAAGTATATATTTTTTGTTATCATAATCTTCAATATGTATTATTTCAGAAGGCCCGTAAAGACTACGACGTTCTGATTGTTCATGAGCAGATAATGGATTAAGAAAAAGACCAGTAAGTTTAAGAAATAAAAAGAAGAAGATACAAATAAGAATTATATTTCTAATAACTTTTTTAAATCTACTCATTATTCTCACCTACTTTCAAAGGGATTTCTACTTGGTATTTGCGATTATACCAATCATAAGTAATAATTAATGTATCTGCTTCTTTGGAGAAATCTTTTATACTGTGTTGACTTTTCGTTATTATTCCACCATAACTAACACCAGAGCTTGAAAGATATGTATTGCCTAAATTATCTGTTATTTCACCTATGTAGGTGGTACTCCATCCAGTTAACCAAATTTTTGCGTTATATGATTTATAAAAAATATTCATATCTCCATGAGTATCATATATGAGATTGGTAAAATGAATTACTTTATCATCTACTTTTACCTTTTCATTGATATCAATTTGGTAAACTATACTTGACTTTGGTAGGTCATGAATGGGATTTTTATTAAACAAAGGGATAATAAAAAAGCCTCCAATAAGATATATAATAATAATTGAGAATAAGGTGACTACAACGTTAGAACATATCCAAATCCATCCAAGGATAGGGTTATGTTGTTTATTAAGTTCAATTCCTATGTCTCTTGGAGATCCCATATTTAATATAGCTTGTTGTTCAGCCATTTCTTTGTCATACCCTTGCTGGCTATAATCCTTCATCCTATCTAATATATGACATTCAAGTTCTGATTTAATGGAATCTCTGTCATAAGGAAACTTAATATAGGCCAATACTTCCTTTAGAAATTCATCTTTTTTAGGCAATAGCATGTGATTCACCTCCAATTACTTTCGTAATAGAAGTAGAAAAAGCTTCCCATTTTTTTATCTCTTCATCAAGCTGTTTTTTACCATTCTCAGTTATCTTATAATATTTTCGCTCCTTATTTGTATCTCCTTTGGATATATAAGACTTTATATATCCTTTGTTCTCAAGTTTGTGTAACACTGGATAAAGTGTACCTTCTTTGAATTGAAATGTACTGTCAGAACGTATTTCAAGTTCTTTTATTATATCATACCCATAACGATCTTTTTCACTGAGTAAAGATAATACCAGTAAGTTAGTACTACCACCAATAAATCCTTTATCTATTTTCATAATTCACCCCCTATTATCATATG
>JAEWHU010000355.1 GCA_023387635.1 Bacillota bacterium | reverse complement strand
TTCATATTTAATGGTCCAACTATGAAAGAAGCATTGACTAGATATACCGATTTAACAGGAAAACCAGCTCTAGTTGCACCTTGGACTTTTGGCCTTTGGCTATCAACATCATTTACCACTAATTATGATGAAGAAACAGTAACTAGTTTTGTGGATGGTATGGCAAAGAGAGATTTACCACTAAGTGTATTTCATTTTGATTGCTTTTGGATGAAAGGATTTCATTGGTCTGATTTTAAGTGGGATAATGAGGTGTTTCCAGATCCAGAAGGTATGCTTAAAAGATTAAAAGAAAAGGGACTACGTATCTGCGTTTGGATCAATTCCTATATTGCTCAGGAATCTATTCTTTTTGACGAAGGAATGGAAAATGGCTATTTCGTGAAAAGAACAAATGGTGATGTATGGCAGTGGGATATGTGGCAACCTGCTATGGCGCTAGTTGATTTTACGAATCCTCACGCCTGTGAATGGTATGCATCTAAATTAGAAACTTTAATGGATATGGGAGTAGATTGCTTTAAAACTGATTTTGGTGAAAGAATACCTACAGAAGATATAGTATATTATAATGGAGCAGACCCAGTAAAGATGCATAATTATTATACATATCTATATAATAAAACGGTATTTGATCTTTTAGTTCGTAAAAGAGGAATTGGCGAGGCAGTGCTGTTTGCAAGAAGTGCTACTGTAGGAGGACAACAATTCCCTGTACATTGGGGAGGAGATTGTTGGTCTGACTTTGAATCCATGTCAGAAAGTTTAAGAGGTGGTCTATCCTTAACTATGTCAGGGTTTGGATTCTGGAGTCATGACATCGGTGGATTTGAAGATAAGTCAACCCCTGATGTATATAAAAGATGGGTAGCATTTGGCCTAATGTCCTCTCATTCAAGATTACATGGCAGTACTTCTTATCGTGTACCTTGGAATTATGATGAAGAATCGGTTGATGTATTAAGGTATTTTACAAAGTTAAAAGCATCACTTATGCCTTATATATATCGTAATGCGGTTGAAACTCATCTAACTGGAGTTCCAACCATGAGAAGTATGGTATTAGAATTTGAAAAGGATCCTACATGTGGTTTCTTGGATAAGCAATACATGTTTGGAGATAGAATATTAGTTGCACCTATATTCAACGAGGAAGGAATCGCAGAATATTATCTACCAGAGGGAAATTGGACAAATTACTTAAATGGTAAAAAGGTTATTGGTGGTAGATGGATTAGAGAACATCATGATTATTTAAGTATTCCATGTCTTGTAAGAGAAAATTCCATTATACCTGTAGGGGCAATAGATACTACTCCAGAATATGATTATGCAAACAATGTTACATTTCATATTTATGAATTAGTTCAGGGTATAACAGCAAGCACTATTGTATATAATATGGAAGGAAACTTAGAACTTACATGTTCTGCATTAAAAGAAGAAGGTAGTATTACCATTCATTTTAGTAGCAAGGGTAATGCTAAACCATATCAAATTTATCTTCATGGAGTTAGTGGTATAAGTAACATTAATGGTGTTATTATAAAAGAAATAGATGGTGGAACATTTTTAACTCCTATTACCATAGGAGATAACACAACAGATACAATCGTTTGTACCATAAATGAATGATTAAAGTTTTGATTCGTTTTTAATAGTGTTATTTGTATATATGATACTAAGACTCTAATATACTTGACAATATAACCTAATCAAGCTTTAATTATTATATAAAAGCGAGGACATAAGTTACACTGTAGCTTATGTCCTTTCTATTCAAATAAGCAGATAAGGAGTGTCATGATGATTCCTAATTGGAAAGATTTTAGTATTAAAAACATCAACTTTATAAAGATTATAAAAATTGCAATTGGTAGTAGTATAGCAATTCTAATAGCTAATCTTCTTGGATTAAGTTATAGTGCTTCAGCGGGTATCATAACTTTACTAAGTATACAAGATACTAAAAAACAAACATTGCAAGTTGCAAAAAAAAGGCTAATGGCTTGTCTATTTGCCTTCTTAATTGCCTATGTATTATTTCAGACTTTAGGATTCTATACTTATGTATTTGGAATCTTTTTATTTATATTTATCGCAGGAAGTTACTTGTTGGGCATTGAAGATGGAATCGCCATGTGCTCTGTCTTAGTAACACATTTTTTAGTAGAAGAAAACATGTCTGTATCCTTTATTGGTAATGAAGTTCTTATTATGTTAATCGGTATATTAACGGGAATAGTACTTAATTTATTTATGCCGAATAACGCTAAGATTATAAAAGCATATATAAATCAAGTAGAAGAAAAAATGAAATATACATTACAATTAATCTCAGACAATATGTTACTAGAATATGGGAATGGAATACTATATGAAGAAGGTGAAGAAAAATTATTTAGGGAGATAAATCTACTAGAGGATACATTATCAAGTGGATTATCGAGTGCTTATGAAGACATGAATAATACTTTATTAAGTAGTACCAAATACTATATCAGTTATTTTACCATGAGAAAAGAACAATTATATTATCTAAATCGAATTATTGAGCAAATTAGCCTTCTAACCTATACACCAAGACAATCTTTTTTAATATCAGATTTTATTAGGAAGATTTCGGAACAATTCCACGAATATAACAATGCAATAGGATTAATAGAGGAAATGTATTTAATAAGGCAAAAATTAAAAGATGAATCAAATCCGGTTACTAGAGAAGAATTTGAGAACAGAGCTATACTTTATATTATATTTAATTATTTAGAGTGTTTTTTGAATTTAAAAAAGAATTTCGTAAAACAACTCACACAGGATGATATAAAAAAATATTGGAATGGTATGGGGGAATTATAGGGGGTGTAAATAGGATAAATGGGGTTTATCAAAGATGTAGTGA
>JAEWHU010000347.1 GCA_023387635.1 Bacillota bacterium | reverse complement strand
GAAATAACTGTCATATCATATTCCACCTTTAGTAAATCTAGAACTTCTGCCGCCTTACTCATGATAGGAAGATCAGAATCACTTCCCATAATAATTCCTACTTTAGCTGCCATATTACATCCTCACCATCTTTTCTTTTTTATCAATAATCACTGTACATTAATACATATGACTAGAAAGCATCATTTAATTTTTCTGTTCCTGGAAGTACAAATCTACCATCTTTTATTATAGCGATTTCTTCACCATTTTTCTTATAAACTACAATTCCCCCTAGTTCATCATATGGTATTGTAATGTCTGTATGGCAATTATAATATGCCTTGTCCATATCTGTTTTTCTAAGTATAGATACTTCATTATCTCTCGCAACAATTTCCTTACCATCTGGGTTGTATACTTTACGATCTTCACTCATACTGTAGCAAGTATCTCCTACTGCAAAATGTGGACCTGTTTTTTCTGCAATTAAAATAGGTAACTTGTCCGCTATATTATATTTTCTAGCCATGACATAAGCAGTTGTGTTGGTACCAATTGCAAATTCACCAAGAGGAAGAGTATCTTGACTATATAATAGATTTTCTTTTACAAATGCTAAATTCTCTTCTTCACTTTTAAAATTACTACAGTTATAACTTTCTATTTTTCCATCTTTAAAAGTAAGAGTCAAATCCTTATACTCTAACTCATTTAAATAAACTTTTGAAACATGTAGGACACCATTAGTCCCAGTAAGTTTTGGTGATGTAAAAACTTCTCCTACTGGAATATTAACATCAGCAGTACAGTTTTCAAAAATAGTTTCTTTTGTATTATCATTTAATTCATATAACATAACCTTAATGTCAGTTTTGTTTACTCCACTACCTATTATTCTAACATACTCACCTTGGTCAAGAGCATCTATAATATGTTGTTGTATTTGTCTATAAGTATCATTATCAAGGGTGTTTACTTTTACTGTATCTGCAAAAATCTCTTTAAAATCTTTTCCTATTTCAGGTATTGGATATGCTATTATAGTAAAGCTAATTTCCTCATTTTTAATATATTCATTAGCAATAATATTTGCATCTCTATTATAAGTTACAAATAATTTTTGTTGTCTTTTATCTAACTTTACAGCATCCTCTTTACTTATTGGTTCAAAATTCTCTTCGCCAAATACTTGAATTAAAGCAGGGCCTGCAAATAAACTAGCAATTTCTTTATTCTTTTCATATGCTTGTTTCATTCCTGCTAATTTTCTATCATTGAAGGCTTTATCAAGATATAAACCATTATCAAAACGATGGTCATAATCATATTGTTTATTTGGACCTATGGAATGATATCCAACTTTTAGATGTTGTCTTTTATTAACACTATTAACTGCTGCACGGTAAATAGTTGCATCAAGTCCCATCTCTTTAAAATTCTTTAGTGCTTCTAGAACCATTCTTTCAAACCCTATATTATAACGGATACCTACGGTACTCTTTTTACTAAGATCAATACCACCATTTACAAATCCCCTACGGTATCCATCTGTATAGGTAAATGCCATGGCTTTTACTTCTTCCTCTGATAAACCATTTAAGAATTCTGCAACTCCGATTTCGTTCTCGCCAATGTATTCACCAAATTGATATAAGTATCTTAAGTCATTTAGATCCCAGCTTGTAATAATATCTGTGGCAAAAGATAACTTAGGATCTAATGTTTCTCTTATTCTATATTCCACTAAATCGCTACAATAATCAGAGATAAAATCATAGATTGCTCTTTTAACATCTTTATAAGTATAGCTATCCTCTTCTTCAAAATAATTATATATTTCAATAAATAGTTCAGAATATATAGTGATATCTACCAATCGATATTCATGAGCATAAACAATCATTCCCCTGATTTCAGTATATAAAAAGCTTAATAGTTTACCATACTTCTTACCAAGAGTGGCTGTGGCAAAGGATGGATTCGCATAACTTTTATCATAATTTTCAGGCAGTATATCTTCGTATAACCTGTGATTTAAGTCTTTTAGTTCTATAAGAGATAAATCTTTTAGCTTATCTTCTTTTACATAGTCTATCACTTCATATATCTTTTGAATGAACATAGCGACTGTTTTAAAATAATTAATATATGGTTCTTTTACTATTCCTTCGCTAATAATACCAGTTATTCTTTCTCTAGTTAATTCAAATCTTTCTAAAACTTCATCATTCTCTTCTTTAAATAATTCAATATATTTCATAATAACCTCCATTCTTCCCTGTGAAAAATCTTAGTTTTCACACTACGCCTCGAATTTGGGCAGCAGCACAAATTCGTCGTGTGTAAAATCTTGATTTTTCACACTAATGCGCCTAACTAATTATATTTTTTTTATTAACATGGTCATCAATGATTTCTTTTGAATAGTCCCATAAAGTCTCTGATCCATCTTTTGTGAATTTATTACGCTTAAGTATTTGCTCTAATGTAACCTTGTGTTCTCTCCATGACTTACCATCACTTAAATTGTGAAGTAAGATAGGCTGTATTTTATCAAGTGCATTGGCAAATTTAGACTCCATTGTTTCGCCTTCTTCAAACTCGTCCC
>JAEWHU010000331.1 GCA_023387635.1 Bacillota bacterium | reverse complement strand
GGGCCCTTTAGGGCTAGCCTGAGAAAGCAAAGCAATTGGCAAACCCCTCAGGCGCCTCCGGGCGCAAGCTGGAAAAAGCCCCTTATAGGGGCAGAGCAAGCCACCAGCTAAGCTGGTGGTCTTGACTTAGTATTGTATAAGGTAGCCATACTACTCCCTAATTTTCCCTGTTTTATAGTATTTAGATATTCGTTTTTGATAACTAATAATAGGAATACATAATAATAGTGTTATAGCTAGAAAGATAATAGTGGAAGTATATAATAAACCATAAGAAATGTAATGCATAATAAATGCAAATATACCTATAAATGCAGTTGAAATATGAGCATTTCTGATAGGTTTATAGTATTCTATCATATCTTTAGTTGTAGTGTGTAACTCAAATATTTTTCCATCATTTGGCTTTTCTACAATTAAAATTTCTTTATTAAAAGTACCAGAGTTGGTTGAAATCTGTCCCATACCTTTTGCCCATGGTCGCCATCGTACTTTACCAATAGAAAAATTCATATTGATATTTTTGTAAAATGTGTTATATCCTAATTCTTCAAGAAACTCTTTATATTTCTTTGATTCTTTATATGACTTATCACCCATAAACTCTACAAGATACTGATACTCATCCTTTTTGCAAGGTTCAAATTCGTACATTATCTTCGTTGTGCGAATAAGTCGATATCCCTTATTAGCCATCTTATTTAACCATTTTTCTTGTAGGTCTAAAAAGCCTAAGAAAAAATTATATTTTTTTATACTCATTATTTTACTCCCTCCATTATTCTAGTAGCCGTTTCTGATAATTGTTTAATTCTTTGTAGTTCCATTTGGGCTATACTTTTGCCAAGTTTAGTAATAATATATTCTTTTTTTCTACCATCATCGTCTCCAAAGGGTTCAATCCAGCCCTTCTTTAGTAATGTATTAATTGCTCCATAAAGTGTACCAGCTCCTAAAGTCAGTCTTTCTTGAGTCTCATTGCTGATAAATTGCATTATTCCATAACCGTGATTTGGGGAGTATAGTGACAAAAGTATAAAGAATGTAGTTTCTGTCAATGCTCCCCCTTTAATATTATCTCTCATGTATATTCCTCTCTTTATTACGTTTACTGTAATAAAAAATATATCACTAAACGTAATAGTTGTCAATGATATTACAGATAATATTTACATTAATTAGTGGATTTTAAATATAGTTATCAGTGAATTATAATAGTATGAAAAGTGGTATGACATCTTTAGATGTCATACCACTTATATTTAGAATATCTAGCAATTATCAGCTATAAATTATAAGTCAAAGACTGTGCTCCAATCAAAATCTCCAGACTCTTCCACGTTTTTAGGCCATTTTGAACACCAGTCTGGTACGGATGGATTTTCTACTCTATCAAGACTAGGAGTATAAGGCTTTATATCTAATACATGACTTCCATTATCAGCATCAATGTAAGCTAAACCAATAATTCCGTTTTGATGATCCACATAAGTTACATAGCTACAAGTTAGTGCAATAGGGTTTGGTCGATTGGGGGAGCGTGTTGCAAAAGTACCTATTACTTCTGGTGCATTTTTATAAGGATTAGTCTCAATAAGTTTTGTTCTAGATTCCTTATTATAACATTTATCAAACCACCAGAGAACATTGATATAATCAAATTCTTTAAAGTTAGTAAGAGCAGGAATATATTCATTTTTTAGTACTAATCTCATACCATTGTCATCTACATAAATTTTACCTATTGATTTTACAATAAATTGTTCCATAATTAAATCTCCTATTTGATTTTATTTTTTATTTTAATTACGGCGCCGTTAATATTAGTATACCGATATGTTGGAACACTACAAGCATTTTTTTGAATATTTTGTAAATTTAAAAATTTATTCATATAGAAATATTTTCGAGAAAAATATTGGAGTTAGAGTAAGTAATAAGTAGTTGATAATTATAAGATTATATTAGAAATTTAGATTAAGCATATACAATAGAAATAGTATTTGTACATTTATAATATAATTGTTAATATATAGTTATATTTAATATTTAATATTTAATATTTAAGGAGGGTAAGTGTGAAAGAAAATATTAATTTAGAAAGGTTGCCACAATGTGATTCTTTCATATCTTTTATTTGTGGCTGTATCGCAGACAAGTCTGCGATATACACTGGGTGTAAATTATGAATAAGAAAGCTTTATGGATAACAAGAACAGCTATATTAATTGCGTTATTAATAGTAATGCAATGGGTAACAGCGCCATTTGGTAATCCTTTTGTTACAGGTTCTATTGTTAATCTAATTCTAATTGTTTCTACAATGACTTGTGGTATAAATACTGGAATACCAGTTGCTTTCATTTCTCCAATTTTTGCGAGATTGTTTGGGATTGGGCCACAATTGTGGATATTGATACCATTCATTATGGTAGGTAATATTGTCTTAGTGCTTGTATGGTACATAATTGGGAACAAAAAAATAGTAAGGCGAGAAGGCGGATATATAGTTGCACTAATTGTAGCTGCTTTGTCTAAATTTTTAGTTTTATATTTTGGGATTGTAAAGATTGCAATACCAATGTTTTTGAATTTACCTGAAGCAAAGGCATCAATTATATCAAATATGTTTTCTATTCCACAATTTATAACTGCAATTATTGGTGGAATACTTGCCTTAATTATACTGCCTATAATAAAGCCATTGTTAAAGTAAAATGGGTATACTTTGACGGTTACACGTGCAAATGATAATTACTTCTGGCTGGTTATGGGATTGTTACACTATATCTAAAAGTGCTAATTATCAAAGGAATACCTATAGATGGGGCTGTTGCATCATGACCAAATTTTGGTTATTTTGCAACAGCCCTTCTTTATTATTCTTTTTATTAAATCTAAAAATAATTTATATAAGTGTTTATATAAATATTTACATAAACATTTATATAAATATTAGAGTGCAATCTAAATAAAACAAAAGAATCGGCAAAAAATAGATAAAAAATATAAAAAGTGCACAAATAATATGGTAAAAATGTACATATATGACCAATTATTTTAAAAGAATCAAGAATTACATTGTGGTTTTATGTAAATGATTTATAATAATATTTATATAAACAATACATAAAGATATTTAAGATTTTGATTAGTTATATGCTAAACATAAAAATTTGTTATAAAATGCATATTAATTTCGTACAAAAAAAGTTTTGCGATTATCTATAAAATTGAAAGGAATGGTTCAAATTGTGAAGATAAGTATTAAAAAAATTAGTGAAGCTACAGGGTTTTCACCTGCTACCATATCAAATGCATTGAACTATAAAAAAGGGGTTAATAAAGATACATCGGCAGAGATATTTAGGGTTGCAAAGGAAATGGGATACATAAGTGAAGTTAGAATATCTAAAATAAAATTTGTTATTTATAAAAGAAATGGACTTATTATTGATGATTCTCCATTTTTTTCATTATTAATTGGTGGAGTTGAAAAAGAGTGTAGAGCTTCTGGTTATGAACTGGTCATATATAATTTGGACAGATGTAATGCTGATTATGAGGAACGGGTGAAATGGATTCTAAATGATACCGCTTCCGCAGTTGTTTTACTTGGTTCAGAATTAATGGATGAAGATTTGGATTTGTATAAGGGGGCTAAATGTCCACTTCTAATCCTAGATTATTGGGATTCAGATATGAACTTTAATGGAGTACTTATTAATAATGCAGATTCTGCGAGGATGGCTGTAGAGTATTTGATAGATAAAGGACATAAGGAAATTGGATATCTAAGAGGTAATTTTAGAATCAAAGCATTTCGTTCTAGGGCAGTAGGATATAGCATTGCATTAAGTAAACATAATTTAGTACAAAATAAGAAATACACATTCATGTTAAGTACTACAATGGATGGTTCACATAAGGATATGGAAGCGTATTTGAAAAAGAAACCAAAACTTCCAACTGCATTTTTTGCGGATAACGATATGATTGCTCTGGGCGCAATGAAAGCATTACAAGAGGCTGGATACAAGATACCAGAGGACATATCAATCATCGGATTTGATGATTTACCATTCTCCGAGATTGCTACACCAAGGCTTACAACAATCCGAGTTTCTAAGCAAGAAATGGGTCAGTTAGCAGTTCGTAGGATTATTGACATGATGAAGTATGGTGGTGACATCAGAACCAAGATTCAAGTGTGTACGGATTTTGTGGAAAGGGATAGTGTTAGAAATCTGAATAAGTAGTTATGCAAATTATGAATAAAGAAAGCAGAGGGAAAGCAATGAACAAGATAAAAATAGGATTTGCACCAACAAGAAGAAGTATATTTAGTGCACCAGATGCTATTAAGTATGGCAACCTAACAAGAGAACGATTACATGAGTTAGGAGTTGAATTTGTTGATATTACTGATATTAATGAAGAAGGTCTGCTATATGATGATGGAGATATGCTAAAAGTATTGGAAAAGTTTAAAGCAGAGAAGGTTGATGGATTATTTTTCCCGCACTGCAATTTTGGAACAGAATATATACTTGCAAGATTAGCAAGAGAATTAGGAGTTCCTGTATTACTTTGGGGACCTCGTGATGAAAGACCTGATGAAGATGGAATACGATTAAGAGATAGCCAATGTGGGCTATTTGCTACGGGAAAGGTTTTGAGAAGATTCCAAGTGCCATTTACATATATGACTAATTGCAGATTAAGGGATCCAGAATTCGAAAGAGGAGTAAAAGACTTTATAGCAGTGTGTAATGTTGTAAAAACATTTAAGCATACCAGAATACTTCAAATCGCTCCTAGGCCATTTGATTTTTGGTCTACTATGTGCAATGAAGGTGAATTACTAGAAAGATTTAATATTCAGATTTCTCCAATCCCTATGCCTGAACTTACGGATGCGATGAATAAAGCGAAAGAAGAAGGAACAGAAGTAGCTAACGTAATTGAGTTAATCAAAGAAAAAATGATTGTTAAAATAAAAGATAATGAATTAGAGAATGTAGCAGCACTAAAGGTAGCTATGAAAAATCTAGCTAAACATTATGGATGCAATGCAATCGCAATTCAATGTTGGAATGCACTTCAATCACAGATTGGTATTATGCCATGTGCAGCCAATGCTTTGTTAAATGATGAAGGTATTCCAGTTGTATGTGAAACTGATATTCATGGAGCTATTACAGCAGTAATGGTAGAGGCAGCTGGTATGGGTGAAACAAGATCCTTCTTCGCTGATTGGACAGTTCGCCATCCTGATAATGAGAATGGGGAATTATTGCAACATTGTGGACCTTGGCCAGTTTCGGTAGCAAAAGAAAAGCCTGTCCTAGGATATCCTTTAGCATTCAACCACCCAGGTGCTCTAGAAGCAGAAGCAAAACATGGAGAGATGACATTGTGCCGATTTGATGGGGACAATGGAGAATATTCTATGCTATTAGGTAATGCCAAAGGAATAGAAGGTCCTTATACAAAGGGAACTTATGTATGGATTGAAGTGGAGAATCTAAAACGATTAGAAGATAAAATTGTCTGTGGGCCATATATTCACCATTGTGTAGGTATTCATAAAAATGTAGTGCCAGTATTATATGAAGCATGTAAATATATTGGAGTTAAACCAGATTTTTATGATCCAATTGAGGAACAAGTCAAAGCTTATCTAAGAGGCGAGAATTAATTTAGAGATAATGTAAATGAAGAGTAGTTATAGAAAGGTATGGTACAAAACATGGTAAATTATAAAGCCAAATCTTATGAACTTAGGAAAGATGTTTTAAACATGGTTTATAAGGCTAAAGCAGGGCATATAGGTGGTGATTTTAGTGAAATGGATATTCTTGTAATGCTTTATTATAAGCATCTAAATGTTTCACCTGACACAATAAATGATCCAAATAGGGACAGATTTATTCTTAGTAAGGGACATTCTGTTGAAAGTTTATATGCCATCTTAGCGGATAGAGGATTTTTCCCCAAAGAAGATCTGGAGACTTTTTCACAATTTGGTTCAAAGTACATAGGACATCCGAACAATAAAGTAAATGGAATAGAAATGAATTCAGGTTCATTAGGACATGGTTTATCTGTTTCAGTAGGAATGGCTATCGCTGGCAAAATGGATAAAAAGGATTATCATGTGTATACCTTAATGGGAGACGGCGAACTTGCAGAAGGATCTGTATGGGAAGGTGCCATGGCAGGCGGACATTATAAGCTAGATAATTTGATTGCAATTATAGACCGCAATGGACTACAGATATCAGGTTCTACTGAAGAAGTCATGTCACAAAATTGTCAGGATACTAGGTGGGAAAGTTTTGGATGGAACGTACTTCATGCAGTTGGTAATGACTATATTTCTCTTGATGAAGCAATTACAAAAGCAAAAGAGACAAAGGGGAAACCAACTGTTATCATTGCAGATACCATTAAAGGGTTTGGAGTATCCTTTATTGAGAATTCGTTACAGTGGCATCATAAAGTGCCAAGTGCTGAAGAATATGAAAAAGCTATGATGGAGTTAGAGGAAAGGAGAGTGGCTGCACATGAATAAAATCCCTAATCGTCAAATAATTTGTGAAGTATTAACTGAAAAGGCCAATACTGATAAGGATATCGTTGTATTATGTAGTGACTCGAGAGGCTCAGCTTCTTTGGCAAGTTATGCAAAAACGCATCCTGACCAATTTGTTGAGGTTGGAATTGCTGAGCAAAGTATTGTAAGTATTAGTGCAGGTCTTGCAAGATGTGGAAAAAAGGCATTCGCAGCTTCTCCAGCATGTTTTCTATCTACAAGAAGTATGGAACAGGCTAAGGTTGATGTAGCATACTCTAATACAAATGTTAAATTGATAGGAATCAGTGGAGGAGTAAGCTATGGTGCACTTGGAATGACACATCATTCTGCACAAGACATCGCTATTATGGGTTCCATTCCTAATATGAGAGTGTATATACCAAGCGATAAACACCAGACGAAATGTTTAATGGAGGCTCTTATTAAGGATGAGAAACCAGCATATATTAGAGTTGGGCGTAATCCAGTAGCGGATGTCTATGAAGAAGTAAATACGAATTTTGAACTAGATAAAGCATCCGTAATTTGTGAAGGGACCGATATTACAATAATTGCCTGTGGGGAAATGGTAAAAGCAGCAAAGGATGCAGGAGAAGTACTAAATGAACAAGGATTTAGTACCACAGTTCTTGATATGTATTGTGTAAAACCAATTGATAAAGAGGCTGTTTTAAAGGCTGCTAAAGCAACGAAAGCGATTATCACTATAGAAGAACATACTTTTATTGGTGGACTTGGTGCAATGGTTAGTCAAATTATAGCAAGTGAATGTCCTAAAAAGGTTATTAATCTTGCATTGCCAGATGCCCCAGTTATTACAGGCGTATCCAGGGAAGTGTTTGATTATTATGAACTAAATGCCAAGGGACTAGTAAAAACTGCAATGGAGCTGATGAAGGATGGAAAATAAATATATTCTAGGAATAGATCAAAGTACTTCAGGTACAAAAGCTTTATTGTTCAACCATGAAGGTGATTTGATTGGGCGTAGTGATTTGATACATGAGCAAATTATTAATGAATTAGGATGGGTGGAGCATAATCCCATTGAAATATATGAGAATACCTTAAAAGTTGTAGAAGATGTAATAAAAAAAAACAATATTTCAAAAGATGAAATAGTAGGTCTTGGAATTAGCAATCAAAGGGAAACTGCCATGGTATGGGACAGAAATACTGGAATTCCTCTATACAATGCAATTGTATGGCAATGTTCACGTGGGGAGCTTATCTGTAATAAGATAACAGATTTAGGACATAGCCAAATGATTAAAGAACATACAGGATTACACCTTTCACCTTATTTCACCGCAGCAAAGATAGCTTGGATATTAGAAAATGTTGACGGAGCAAAAGAGAAATCAGACAATGGAAGTCTATGTTGTGGAACGATGGACAGCTGGTTAATCTACAAACTTACAGAAGGTAGAGAATTTAAGACAGATTACTCTAATGCTTCTAGGACTCAATTGTATAATCTTACAGAATTAGAGTGGGATAAAGAAGTTTGTGATTTGTTTGGTATCAATGTGAAGAGTTTAGCAACCGTATGCTTTAGTGATGCACATTATGGAGATACTGATTTTGATGGATATTTAGATATCAAAATTCCGATTCATGGAGTGATGGGTGATTCTCATGGGGCATTGTTTGGGCAAGGTTGTTTTGAGAAAGGAATGATAAAAGCAACCTACGGAACAGGATCTTCGGTAATGATGAACATTGGTGAGAACCCAGTTTTTAGTAAGAAAGGTGTAGTTACCTCCCTTGCATGGGGATTAGATGGTAAATTAAATTATGTATTAGAAGGCAATATCAATTATACTGGAGCAGTGATTAAGTGGTTACAAGAAGATATGAAATTACTCACATCTGCAAGTGACACGCAACAGTTAGCTGAGTCCGCGAATCCAAAAGATAGGACATATTTAGTACCCGCATTCACAGGACTTGGTGCTCCTTACTGGGATAGTAAAGCTACTGGTGTTATTACTGGTATTACAAGAACAACAGGCCAAGCTGAAGTAGTAAGAGCTGCACTGGATTGCATTGCCTATCAAATCACTGACATTGTTAAGGTTATGAGTGAAGAGTCAGGGATATCCATTGAAGAATTAAGAGTTGATGGAGGTCCTACAAAGAACTCCTATTTAATGCAATTTCAAAGTGATATCTTAGATATATCTGTACAAGTACCGGAAGTGGAGGAACTATCGGGGCTTGGCTCTGCTTTTGTGGCAGGAATAGCATTAAAATTATATAAAAAAGATCAGATATTTGCACGTATTAAAAGATCTAGATTTACATCGTTAATGAAACAAGAAGAGCGTGATAGAAAATATACTGGATGGAGAGAAGCAATAAATCTAGTATTGACCAAATAGGAGAAGGACTTATGGGTGAAATGGCAAAAATAGATATAGAAAAATGGGGTTTATTTGAACTGGTTGTAAAAGGTCATAAAGATAAAAATCCATTTATAGATTATACGATTAGTGGAATCTTTGTTGGAAAAAATGAAAAGGTGAATGTAGATGGATTCTACGATGGAGATGGCACTTATATTATTAGATTTATGCCTTCCTTTGAAGGTAATTATACATATCGTGTAGAAGGAACTTTTTCAGATGAGATATATGAAGGAGAATTCATAGTATCAAATGCGTCAGAGAAAAATCATGGACCTGTTAGAGTGGCATCCAAATATCACTTTGCTTATGAAGATGGAACGCCCTATTATTCAATTGGAACTACCTGTTATGCATGGACTCATCAGTCAATAGAAATGCAGGAGCAGACTTTGAATACATTAAAAGATAGTTCATTTAATAAGATCAGGTTCTGTGTATTTCCAAAACATTATGATTATAATTTGTATGAACCCTTGACTTATCCTTATGAAGGAACTCCCTGCGATATTTCAGAATTATCAAAAGAAAATTTTATGGACTATAAACCTTCTAATCCTCAAAACCAATGGAACTTCAAACGTTTTAATCCGGAACATTTTAGGATTATCGAACGTAGAATTATAGATTTAATGAATCTTGGGATTGAAGCAGATATTATTTTAATGCATCCCTATGACAGATGGGGTTTTTCAGAAATGGATGAACAGAGTGACGATTTATATATAAAATATGTGGTAGCAAGATTTGGGGCTTATCGTAATGTGTGGTGGTCACTAGCAAATGAATATGACCTTTGTGAAAAAAAGACAATTAAAGACTGGGAGAGATATGCAAGCATCCTATGTGATAAAGATCCATATAACAGACTTAGATCAAATCATAACTGTATGAACATTTATGATTTTACAAGACCATGGATTACCCATTGCAGCATCCAAAGAAATGAAATTTATTTATCTGCAGTCAATACAAAAGCATGGAGAGAGCAATACGGAAAGCCAGTTGTTCTAGATGAAGTAGGTTATGAAGGAAATATTAATCACTCCTGGGGCAACCTAACTGCAAAAGAAATGGTAAGATTGTTCTGGACAGCTACGGTACGTGGTGGCTATTGTGGGCACGGTGAGACATATATGCATCCAAAAGATAAATTGTGGTGGTCTCACGGAGGTGTACTTCATGGTGAGAGCGACCCTAGGCTTGCATTCCTACATAAGATATTGAGTGAAGTCCCAGGACTTGGTTTGGAGCCAGCAGATATTAGAGGATGGGAAGATAATAGTGCAACTGCGTCCCATCTAGGATATCGGAATAAGTACTATTTGTTTTATACAGGGAAGACTAGACCTAGCTTTAAAGAGTTTAAGTTTGAGAATGGGAAAGACTATAAAGTGGAAGTAATTGATACTTGGAATATGACTATTGAAGACAGAGGTGTTTTTAGTGGCAAGTTTCGAATCGAGTTACCAAGTAGAGAATACATGGCACTAAGAATTAAGGAGATAAGTAAAGTAGGTGATTGAAGAGTTAAATGGTAAAGAACCTATGAAAATAACATTTTAAAATTATGAAAGCGATGCGCATTGGTGCATCGCTTTTATTTGTTATATATTGAAAATGATTGATATTATATTATTTGAAGGATAAAGAGAGTCGATAGAGTAGTGGAGTCCTTGGGGCAATAATAAAGTAATATCCTAAATAGGAAATTAGTACTAAATTTTATTGATTATATTTGAAATAAGATTTATAATGTATTATAGACTTGAATAAGTTTTATGAAGTTTAATGTAAAAGAATGACGGATAAAACAAGACAAATTATGGTATAAATAATTAAAGGAAATATGGTGACATTCTTATATATAACAAAAGTAACTAAAACATATGATTTAATTTAAATAAACTTAATTTAAATTAGTATAATTTTGCACCATAGTGCAGGAAGGAGTTATAATGTTAATAAATCAATATAGTTATATTGTTAAACCCCAAAGTACAGATAATATGATACATGATATATCAGAGCTATTGGTTGCAAACAATAAATTAAATACATATAAGCATGTGAAAGAAGTAGCTGTCTGCACTAAAGTGATTGCAAATAAGTACGGATTAGATGTTAATACCCTCGAACTTGCAGCATATGGTCATGATATAGCAGCAATAATGAATTCCTCCGATATGCTAGAATACGTAATAAAAGAAAATCTGTATCTTGATGAGGCAGAAAGAAAATATCCATTTTTGCTACACCAACGTTTTGGAAAAATGATATTAGAAGATGTATTTAGCATAAATGACACCAATGTGTTGTCGGCAATAGAATGCCATACTACATTAAGGAGTAACCCATCGCCCTATGATATGACTTTGTTTATCGCTGATAAACTTGCATGGGATCAGGAAGGCGTTCCACCATATTACGAAGTGGTTGAAAAAGCGTTAGAAATATCACTAGAGAAAGCATCGCTTACGTATATAGATTATATTTTTGAACATGAGATGATTCTCTACCCTCATACTTGGTTGCTTGAGGCAAGAAAATATCTCAATGAAATATTATAAGAATGAATTAGAGGAATCATGGAAACATGGTTCCTTTTTATTGATTAGCATAAGTTGAAAGTTTCATATAGTTGTTAAATATAAAAACCTTCCATATTAAAAAGGAAGGTTTTTAAATAGATATTAATTCATTTGATTCTTTCGATAATCAGAAGGAGTACATCCAACAATAGATTTAAATTCACGATTATAATAACTAATATTACTAAAACCAATTTGATTTGCTATATTTGATATTTTATCATTACTGCTAACTAATAAGATACAACTTCTTAAGATTCGATATCGTATAATATAAGTAAAAGGTGATAATCCAACGTCGTCTTTAAATAAACGGCATAATTGACTTTCACTGACTGATATAATATCAGCCAATGCCTTTAATGAAATATCATTGGAATAATTAGCATGTATAAAATCTATAACTGGTGTAAGACGTTTTGTCTTCCTTGTATCATGCTGTTCATCTCGAAGGTAAGGCTTGGAATTTTGATAAAATAAATGCCACAGTTCAAGAATTCTACTTTTAATGATAAGTTCATACTTATCAAATTCTACATTATAGAAAGAAGTCAATTCGTATAATATAGAATAAACTTGATTCATCCAAGAATTTTTTCTATGATAGTACTCAGCAAAAACTAGTTTACCCATAAGCAATGGTTTTACATATTTTGTATAATTAATTCCATTTATGTCATCTGATAGAAAAGAGGGATGAAAACAAATAGCGTAAAAGCTACATAGATTCCCATCTAATGAAGTTGCAGAGTGTAAAAAATTAGGGTGGATAAAGATACCTTCTCCTTCATGAACTTCATAACTTCTATTCTCTATATGAAAGATTGCACCACCATGGGTTACAAATAAAAATTCAAATTCTTGGTGCCAATGAAGATATAGAACTTGTCCTTCATTTGCTTTGATTTCTGTATAATCTATGGATATGGGCAATAATGGAGTTTCATGATCTAATGGCTCTTTAAGTAAGTATTTGTTCATGTTATTTCTCCTGTGTGTAAAAATGATTATATTGATTATTGATAGTATTTATTTGAATATGTTATATAATTAGTATATATTCTATATATCGGTAGTTATCCATAAATTATAAAGGTGTTCTTTATTATTCATATAACGCAGACAGGAGAAAAAAATGAAAATAATAAACCCACAAATATCAAAAGAATTGAACCTAATAGAGGATTTCGTTTCCTATGCACAGGAATTCTTGATAGAAGAGATACCAATCACTGCAATAAAAACATGTGATGAACAAATGGAAGGAGCCGAATTGTTTAAAGTTGAAGTACAGAAAAGTATATTTGAAAATTGTATTTTTCATAATTGTAGTTTTGAAAATGCTAGCTTTGTTGATATAATATTTCGTTCTTGCGATTTATCAAATAGTAAATTTGCTGGTGCATATTTTGAACGATGTCATTTTATTTCTTGCAAATGTATAGGAGTAGACATGAGCGATACGGTTTTTAAACATATTACTTTTGAGCAATCAAATTTGCAGTATTCATACTTTAACAAAACTAAAATGACTGATGTTATGTTTGCTCATGTAGACTTTACAGAATCAACGATAACGGAAGCAAAATTAAAAAGGTTTGAGGTAAATAACTCCAAATTTAGGAAGAATAACTTTTATAAGACAATGCTTGCAACCATAGATTTTACAAATAGTGAATTAGTTGCTCCAACGGTATCTTCTCCGCCTATTGAACTACAAGGTGCTATTATCAATATGTTTCAGGCAGCAGATTTGATTGGCCTATGGGGTGTTATTGTTAAAAAAGATGGTATATAAAGTATAGGTATGATAGAATACTAAAAGATATATTATATGGAGGAATTTTTGGTGAATGAAAGTATTTTAATTGTAGATGACGAAAAAGAAATTGCAGACTTGATAGAATTATATCTCAAAAATGATGGATATACTGTATACAAGTTTTATTCAGGAAAAGAAGCTCTTGACTGTGTGAAAACCACAAAACTGGATCTAGCAATCTTAGATGTAATGCTTCCTGACATAGATGGATTTACTATATGTCAGAAAATAAGAGAACACTACTTTTATCCTATTATTATGCTAACAGCAAAAGTAGAAGATATGGATAAAATTATGGGACTAACCCTAGGTGCTGACGATTATATTACAAAACCATTTAATCCCCTAGAAGTAGTTGCAAGAGTAAAAACGCAACTAAGAAGATATATGAGATATAATCATGAAGACCAAAATATAGTGAAAGAAAATGAGTATGATATTAATGGATTAAATATTAATATAGATACTCACAAATGTACCTTATATGGTAAACCTCTAGTACTAACACCTATAGAATTCTCAATTCTATGGTATTTGTGTGAAAAAAGAGGAAAAGTTGTATCAGCGGAAGAATTGTTTGAAGCAGTATGGGGTGATAAATTTTTAGATAATAACAATACTGTGATGGCACATATAGGACGTCTTCGTGAGAAAATGAATGAACCACCTAGAAAACCAAAGTTTATAAAAACTGTATGGGGGGTAGGTTACCAAATTGAATAATAAGAATTTTAAACGTAAATTATCATTAAAATTGTTCTCAAGATTTATAATTACTTATATTGTATATGCATTGACTATTCTTATTGGAGCAGCCTTAGGTTATATAATATGTAGTCTATTTACTTGGTATTCTAGTGATCCTCTCTATCAGTTATTAGATTTTATATCCAGACATATTGTATTTACTATTTTATTCTTATATGTAGTTGGCTTTGTATTAATATTTTTATATTATTGGTCAAAAACACTTGGCTATCTACAAAAAGTCATTGATGCTACTAGAAAAATATATGAGTCAAAGGATGAATTCATTAGCTTACCAGATGAACTAAAAGATGTTGAAAATCAAATGAATCAGATAAAATTAAATGTAATGAATAGTGAAAGAGTAGCAAAAGAAGCAGAACAACGAAAAAATGATTTGGTAGTTTATCTAGCACATGACTTAAAAACTCCTTTAACATCAGTTATTGGTTATTTAACATTATTGCAAGATGAGAAACAAATATCAGAAGAGTTAAGGGAGAAATATTTAGGCATTTCCTTAAGCAAAGCAGAAAGACTAGAAGATTTAATCAACGAATTTTTTGAAATAACAAGATTTAATCTTAGTAATCTAACTCTTGATATAAGTAAAGTTAATATTACAAGAATGTTAGAGCAGATTACTTATGAATTTAAGCCTTTGTTTGATGAAAAGAATTTAACCTTTGAAATAAAAACAGAGCCTGATGTATATATTAGTTGTGATGTGAATAAGATGCAAAGAGTTTTTGATAATTTAATACGTAATGCAATTAATTATAGTTATGAAAATAGAAGCGTAGAGATAGCCTTATTTAAAAAGGAAGGTAATGTTCATATTATCTTCTTAAATTATGGTAATACAATTCCAGAAGAAAAATTAAATCGTTTGTTTGAGCAATTCTATAGGCTCGATACAGCAAGAACTACCAAATCAGGTGGAGCTGGTCTAGGCCTTGCAATTGCAAAACAAATTGTTGAACTACATCATGGTAGCATTACTGCTTCAAGTGAAAATGAAGTAATAATATTTGAAATATGTCTACCTATCTAAATAAGTATTGATGCGGACTGAGAATTCCACTTAGACAAGTTTTGTATCAGTAAAATGTGATTTATTAGTAGTTAGGATGTAATTTTGTAGCCTTGTAGGAAATTCGTAAGAATTTCGTTATGGTAAAATAGGTTTTTTATAAAGTAAAACAGAAAAATAGCATGCTGTTCTTTGGTAAGATAAAACCAAGAACAGGTGCTATTTTTTAATTTATTCAAATTGGATAGTAAAGGCACTACTGATATAAAAAACTACTATAACACATACAAGGAGATAAAAAATATGAAAAAAATAGGAATTATATTTGGTGGATGTTCAACAGAATATGGCGTATCACTACAGTCAGCTTATTCAATCATAACTAATTTAAACAAAGAGGAGTATGAAGGAATATTAATCGGTATAACAAGATCGGGTGCGTGGTTTCGTTATTATGGTGATATTAATAAAATTAAAGAGGATACTTGGCATTTAGATAA
>JAEWHU010000239.1 GCA_023387635.1 Bacillota bacterium | reverse complement strand
TAAAAATTGAAAAGGAGTAGTGATGGCTATAGAAAAAAGAGAACTTATATGTATCTGCTGTCCTCTCGGATGCCAGATGGTTGTAATCATAGAAGATGGAAACGTAATAGAAATCACAGGAAATTCATGTAAGAGGGGCGAAATCTATGCTATTAAGGAGATAATAAGTCCAACTAGAATTGTAACCTCAACGGTTAAGGTAGACGGTGGAGAAAAACATTATGTCTCTGTGAAAACAAAAGAAGATATTCCAAAGGATAAAATATATGATTGCATGAAATCCTTGCAGAATGTAATAGTGAAAGCACCAATAAATATAGGTGATATAATTGTAGATAATGTAGCGGAAACTGGGGTTCCTATCGTAGCTACAAGTAATGTTTTAGCAAATTAAAGGGTGTATGAATATGTTGATATTAGTATATTAATCTAGAACAAAGTAATCATAATAGCTATTGATTGATATTAATGTGTGAGAAATCGATAGGTAAATAAATCACCGACCGATTTCTCGCTAAAACAGGAAAGAATTAAATCACCTTATAACTACTTATACTTTTTGCGTTTTAATACAGCAATCACAAATCTAGTTGCTCCTTGAGCTTGATTTGTTGTAAAGGGTGATACAAGTTCCCATCCATCTTTTCCATATTGATTTAGCTGTCTATCAAAATCTGCTAAGTCTAATATTCCACCGCTAAATCCAGTGGTCTCAAATTTAACACTTAAATATTCCCATTGTTCCAAAATAGTCACCTCACTTATTTATGAAATTATTAATTTTGCAGAACTTAGTAACAATTCAATAATTAATTCTTATATTATAGTACCAAATATTAATAATAATGTAAAATGTTTTTGATTAACATATAATATAAACTACATTAGAAATGGATTAAAAACTACATATATTAGAAATGGAATAAAAACTTCATTGCATATGGTATAAAAAACTTCATAAATTATTAATGGATTAAAAAACTACATCTATTAATGGATTAAAAAACTACATCTTGACAAAAATCTAGCTAAGATATAGAATAATTAATAATCTTATATTGCAAAAAGCAATGAAAAGGAGTATTAAGAGAGAATGCATCTACAGAGAGCTGTCGTTTGGTGCGAGACAGTGTTGAATATCTCCCAACTCGCCTTGGAGTTCCTTGGTTGAAATTACAGTAGACCTTGGCGGGATATCCCGTTATAGATAATCAAGTGCGTTTTTATTTGTTTTAGAAGTTAATCTAGGGCAAAGGAAAATGAAATAGAGTGGTACCGCGAAAGTTTGTCTTTTCGTCTCTTTTTTTAGAGCGAGGAGGCTTTTTTTATTTGAAAAGCGGACAAATATTTACTTTGAATATAAATTTAGGAGGAAGAAAAAATGTCTACAACTTATAACCATAAAGAAGTTGAAAAAAAGTGGCGTAGTAATTGGGAAAAGAATCCCGTTAATGTGAACGATGGTGAAAGACCAAAATACTATTGTCTTGATATGTTTCCATATCCATCAGGAAGCGGTCTACACGTAGGACACTGGAGAGGTTATGTTATTAGTGATGTATGGAGTAGATATAAGATATTAAAAGGTTATTACATTATTCATCCAATGGGATGGGATGCATTTGGCCTTCCAGCAGAAAATTATGCTATAAAGATGGGTGTTCACCCAAGTATTTCAACTGCAGAAAATGTAGCTAATATTAAGAGACAAATGGATGAAATATCAGCTATTTATGATTGGGATATGGAAGTTAATACAACGGATCCTTCCTTTTATAAATGGACTCAATGGATTTTTGTTCAGATGTTTAAAGCAGGGCTTGCTTATGAAAAAGAGATGCCAATTAACTGGTGCCCATCTTGTAAAACAGGTTTAGCTAATGAAGAAGTAGTAAATGGCTCCTGTGAACGTTGTGGCGAACCTGTAACTAAGAAAAATTTAAAGCAATGGATGCTTAAGATTACGGAATATGCGGAGCGTTTATTAAGTGATCTTGATAAGCTTGATTGGCCAGAAAAAGTTAAGAAGATGCAATCAGACTGGATTGGTAAAAGTTATGGTGCTGAAATTGATTTTGCAGTAGAAAATTCTAAAAATACCATCAAAGTATTTACAACAAGACCAGATACACTCTATGGTGCAACGTTTATGGTATTAGCACCTGAACATGAACTTGTAAAAGAACTTACAACAGCTGAGCATATAAAAGAAGTAGAAGATTATGTATTTAAATCTTCAATGAAATCATCAGTAGACAGATTACAAGATAAAGAAAAAACAGGTGTATTTACAGGAAGTTACGCAATAAATCCATTAAATAACGCCCTAGTTCCAATTTGGATATCGGATTATGTATTAGCTGATTATGGAACAGGTGCAATTATGTGTGTACCTGCTCATGATGATAGAGACTTTGATTTTGCTAAGAAGTTTAACATTCCAATTATTCAAGTAATTGCAAAAGATGGCGTTGAAGTGGAAGAATTAACAGAAGCTTATACAGAACCTGGTATAATGATTAATTCAGGTGAATTTAATGGTATGAACTCTAATGATGCAAAACGAGATGTTCCAGGGTTATTAGAAGAAAGAGGAATTGGTAAGAAAACTACCAACTATAAACTTCGTGACTGGGTATTCTCAAGACAGCGTTATTGGGGAGAACCTATTCCAATTGTTCATTGTGAACATTGTGGGGCTGTTCCTGTACCAGAAGAAGAACTTCCTTTATTATTGCCAGAAGTAGAACGTTACCAACCAACAGGAACAGGTGAATCACCACTTGCTGACATTCATGAATGGGTAAATACAACTTGCCCTACTTGTGGTGCACCAGCAAAAAGAGAAACAAATACTATGCCTCAATGGGCAGGTTCCTCATGGTATTTCCTTCGTTATGTAGATAGTAAGAATGATAAAGAATTAGTAAGTAAAGAAAAAGCAGAAAAGTATTTACCAGTAGATATGTACATTGGCGGTGTTGAACATGCGGTTCTTCACTTATTATATTCTAGATTTTATACTAAATTCTTAAATGATATTGGAGTACTTGACTTTGATGAGCCATTTGTTAAATTATTTAACCAAGGTATGATTGGTAAAAATGGTGCTAAAATGAGTAAGTCAAAAGGAAATGTAGTTTCTCCTGATGAATTAGTGAACTTTTATGGTTGTGACTCACTAAGACTTTATG
>JAEWHU010000224.1 GCA_023387635.1 Bacillota bacterium | reverse complement strand
GTTGCTGGCTATGATACTTTAAGATTTATACTTTGTAAAAAGGCAATTCTAGTTGAGGGTGACTCTGATGAACTGGTACTTCAAAGAGCATATATGGACAATCATGATGGGCTACTTCCCATTGAAGATGGAGTTGAAATTATTTCTGTAGGAACCTCTTTTCTTAGATTTTTAGAAATTGCGAATGAAATAAAATTGCCTGTCAAAGTTGTTACTGATAATGATGGAAATGTCAAAGCTTTAGAGAAGAAGTATGAAGACTATATTGGGAAAAATAAAAAGGATAATATTGAAATTTGTTATGATACAAAAGAATATACTGGAACATTAAGGTTAGGAAATAAGAATGAAAAGCCTTTCAACTACAATACTTTAGAACCGCTCCTTGTAAATGCAAATAGTTTAAAGGCTCTTAACGTCATATTTAATACTAATTATTTAACAGAAGACGAATTACATAAGTATATGAAGTTAAATAAAACTGATTGTGCTCTAAAAATTTTTTCATCTGACAGCAAGATTAATTATCCTGAATATATAATGAGGGCAATATCATGAAAAATGAATTCTTAATTGCTTCAGCTGGTGCTGGGAAAACAACATTTTTGGTAAAGAAGGCCATTGAATGTACGGACACAGTCTTGATCACTACATTTACAGAAGAAAACGAAAAAGAAATAAAGAAAAAATTTATTGAATTAAATGGTGGAATTATACCATCGCATGTTACTATCAGAACCTGGTTTTCATTTCTAATAGAGCATGGGGCAAAACCATATCAAGGAAAACTTATCGATAAAGAAATTAATGGTTTATTACTTGTGAATGAAAAATCTGGTATAAAATATAGAGGAAAAAAGTTCCCAGTATATTATAAAGAAAATGATATTGAAAAGTATTACTTTACAAATGAACTTCAAATTTATTCTGATAAGTTATCAAAGTTTGTAGTACGTTGTAATGATGAAAGTAAAGGGTATGTTATTGAGCGAATTTCTAGACTCTTTAAACACATATTCATAGATGAAGTACAAGATATGGCTGGATATGATTTAGAAATTATTAAGCTTTTATTTAAAAGCAATTCTATAATCAGAATTGCAGGTGACCCAAGGCAAGTAACTTATCATACACACTTTCCAGAGAAATATAAAAAATATTCAGCTGGAAAAATACAAGAGTTCATTGAACAAGAATGTAAGTCAATAGAGTGTAAAATTGATACAGCAACTCTTAAAGGGAGCTGGAGAAATAATCAGATTATATGTGATTTTGCTAACAGCCTATTTACGGAGTATCCACAATGCGAATCGTTGCAAAAAAAAACAACAGTGCATGACGGTGTATTTCTAGTAAAAGAAAGAGATGTTCAGCAATATTTAAGAGAGTATTTTCCTACGCAATTAAGATATTCTAGGGCCAAAACAGTCAATCAGAATTTTGAAATAAAAAATTTTGGGGAATCAAAAGGGGCAACGCGCGAAAGAGTTTTGATTTATCCAACACAGAAAATATTAGATTATATACTCGATAATAAGGAACTCAATAGCTTTGAACTAAAATGCAAATTCTATGTGGCTATTACAAGGGCTAAATATAGTGTTGCAATAGTATGTAAAGATAATATCAAAACAGACAAATTTCCAATATATAATAGTTAATATCAAAAATATAGCGGTGTACTGTATTTGGGGTTTCAATATATAACTGACGTAAAATACGGTAACGTTTGAAGAACAATGGCAATCATACAGAGAAAGAAATAAACAAAGGAAGGATTACGGGGGAAGGATGCAATGGGTATAGAAAACCAGTTTGATAAAGCATATAAAAAACTTAAGTCAAGTGTTTATTATGATAAGACGCAACTTGTTTTAAGGGATAAGATAGTAAAGTATGAATCAGAAAATGATCTCTCTAAAAGGTTTAATAGGATTGCAGAGATTTTAAATGGAACAGATAAAAAGTGGAATCAATATAAGAATAAGTTGACTGATAGTATAGAAGTATTAGCATTTCCAAAAAAAATAGCACATGAAGAAGAAACGATTATAATGAATGTAAGTAAGACTACTGTTGCTCTAAATGAGTTGCAATACTTTTTAGATATGGATGTAGAAGGTCAATTTTTAGGGGTGTTATGGTGCCTGTTTATTGGTACACAGGTTGATAAATCGTTATATGAGCATTCCTATGGAAATAGAATTAAGAATAATGTAATCAGTGATGATGGAATTGTAAGTTCATCACCGTATCTATTCCGTCAGTATTTCGAACAGTATGAAAGTTGGAGAGATAAGGGGTTAGATATTGCTCAAGAAACATTAAGGAAAAATAATGATGTTATTATAGTTACTATGGACTTTACAAGATATTTTTATTCTTTAAATATATGTGAAGAGAGATATAATAAGTTATATGAAACACTTATAAGTGGTTCTGATTTAGACTGTAGACAATTACAAAGAATTCATGAATTTGTCTATGAAGTTATTAAAATATATAGTAAAAAGTTAAAAACTGAAGGACTAAATGTTTTAAATGCGTTACCAATAGGGTTTTATCCTTCGTATGTTTTATCTAATTGGTATTTGGATAATTTTGATAAGGCGATGTGTGATAGATGGAATCCTTTATATTATGGACGTTATGTCGATGATATAATAATCATTGACAAGATTGAAAAGGGTAGTGAAATATATAAAAAGGCGATAAAAGATGAATTAGACAGAGATAATGTTTTGAATTATTATTTATGCAACTGCAATGCAATTAAATCAAATAAATGTATTAATAACACTTCTTTATTGTATGAAACTAAAGATACAAGTCAAAACCAAATTCAATATCATATCAATAAGGATATATTAAACGATCCTGTTGGGGATATAGAAATAAAGAATGATAAAGTAAAAATCTTTTACTTTCGTGAAAACAATACAGATGCACTTATTGATTGTTTTAGAAAAGTAATAGCTCGAAACAAAAGTGAGTTTAGGTTTTTACCTGAAGATCAAAGTATATTGCAATATGATGACTATAGTGATATATATAAAATTGTATCAAAAGATACGATTAATAAGTTGAGGGGTGTGTCTGATATCCAGTTAGATAAGTATGAACTATCTAAATTCCTTGGAAAGTATTTAAGAATAAGCACACTTATTGACGATAAAAAAGAACTAAAATTTGAAAAAGATATCCAACAAATATTTGATAATAGAACAATAGTAGATAATTATACATCATGGGAAAAAATACTTGAGGTTTTAATATTAGACAATAAATTCGATGCTTTAATAAAATTTGTGGATAAAATATTGTTTGCTATTACTAATATTAAATATATTAATAATAATACGCCATTAATAAAGAAATCATTACTACTGGTGCTAAGATCAGCATTGAATAGAAGTATGTCATTATGCTGGGGTAAAGACATAGGGATTAGTGTCGAAAATATTGAAAAGTTATTTGATAAGTATGAGAATGAATCTTTATTATCATATAAAGGAATATTTTCAGCTACTCAAATAAATAAATATCGAAAATATTACTGTAAAACTCGTATGTGCGATAAAAATGCTGTTCCATTAATTGTAGATGCAATATTTTCTGAGGAGCTTATAAATAATCTTTCCGATAATGAAAATAAAATTAACTTATCAAAATTTTCGGAATGTCTTGCTATAGCAAAAAATCTAGAATTAATTAATTTAAAATATAAATATTTTCCTTACACTATATCACCGCAGGATATAGAAATTTGTTTAATATTAAATTCGATACAAAAACAAGAAGAGCTTGAATCTTCAAATGACATATCACGAACGGTTAAAACAGTATTTAAAAAATTGAATGGATTTGAACTAAAAAATTATATTGATGTAATTACCAAGGACATAAATGAATTATCCTCAAATAAACATTATACAAGTTTAATTAAAATTAATAATGAAAAAAAGCAGAAGTGTCACATTGCAATAGCTAATGTCAAATTATCGATAGAGAATATGGAAAAGTTGCTTATTGATACACCAAATCGCTCATATGATAGATACAAACAGGCAGTAAAACTGATAAATGATGCTATTAAAAATAAAGTAAATATATTAGTACTTCCAGAAGCTTTTTTACCATTTGAATGGTTGCCTATTGTTGCGCGTACCTGTGCAAAGGTGAATTTAGCTATAATAACTGGAGTAGAGCATTTAAAATGCGATAAGAAAGTTTATAATTTGACAGCTACTATTTTGCCGTATAGGAGCGAGGATTATGCTTTTTCATATATTAATTTGAGGAACAAAGTGCATTATGCACCCGATGAAAAATTAACTATTGAAAGTTATGGATTTAATATTGTTGCGGGGAAAGAATATAGTTTATTTAACTGGAATGATATTTGGTTTCCTGTGTATTGTTGTTATGAACTCACATCTATATTAGATAGGTCAATTTTTATGAGTTTAGCAGATATATTAATAGCCGTTGAATGGAATCATGATGTAAATTATTATAGTAATATTATAGAGTCATTAAGCCGCGATTTACATTGCTTTTGTGTTCAAGTGAATACAAGCGATTATGGAGATAGCCGAATTACTAGGCCTTCGCAAACAGTTAACAAGGATATTGTTCGTACTAAAGGAGGAAAAAACAGCACTATTTTAACTGATACCATTGATATTTTAGGTCTACGTAAATTTCAAATTAAAGGTTATAGTCTACAGAAACAAGATAAAAGTTATAAACCAACTCCACCACAATTTGAATATGAAAACGTTAGAAAGAAAATTATTGGAACGTTATGGGAAGAGTTAAAGTTATAAATCATAAGAGACTTTGTAAGAGAAAGAAGCTTTTAGAATAATGGATGCACAAAGTGTATCTGACATTAGAGAACATATTGCTCCTTTAATCATTCCAGATGGTAGTGATGAGTTAGCAAAGCGATTTGATTATATGATTTATTCGGTTGACTTAGCATTACTACAAAGCAAAGATGCTACCAAGGTAATACGTAGTATTGTTCAGACAGCTGAAGATTTATCCAATTTGTATAATATTCCACAAGTAAAAGAACAAAAGTATATCATTGAAAAAGTACAAACGGATGAGTTTTGGGAGAATGTTACTGTATTTGAATTAGAAGCAGTTCGTGAAGCATTAAGGGAGCTGATTAAGTTCATTCAAAAGAATAGGCAAAAAGTATACTATACTAACTTTACAGATGAGATACTTGAAGTAAAAGAAGGTACTGCAATTTATAATTCAAATAATCTCAAGCATTATAAAAAGAAGGTAGAATTCTATCTGAAAGAACACGATAATATGCTTGCAATATATAAGCTAAGAACTAATAAAAAACTTACAGAATCTGATTTGAAAGAATTAGAGAATGTATTGTGGAACGAACTTGGTACAAAAACTGATTACGTAAAAGAATTTGGAGATACACCAATTGGACGACTTGTCAGGAAGATTGTTGGTCTTGACAGAGAGGCAGTGAACGAAGCATTTAGTGAATTCTTAAGTGAAGAAAAACTAAATGTTAACCAGATTCGGTTTGTAAAGTTAATTGTGGATTATGTCGTGAAGAATGGTATGATTGAGAACAAGAAAGTCTTTATGGATGAACCATTTCGGAGTGTTGGTAGTATTACCTCATTGTTTAAGGATAAGATGGATATTGCAAGACAAATCATGGATGTTGTAGATGAGATTAAGAAGAATTCGGAGGAGATAGCTTAGGCTATCTCTTTCAATTTTTTCAATAAGCTTTCCTTTCTCTTGTATACATAAAGAAAGAGCAGATACGCTGCATTCATGTTCACGGTTTATCGGCTCTATTCTAAAGCATCTGACTTTTTAATAAGTGACATATTCGGTAGTTGTTTGTATTAAGAGATGCAAAGAGGTGGAAAGACTGCGTATGATATGCTAAAATGAAG
>JAEWHU010000189.1 GCA_023387635.1 Bacillota bacterium | reverse complement strand
GGGCGTGGTCGAGCGGTGCCATAGCGGCAAGAGGATTAAAAAGAAAGTAATTTAGATGCCGCTAAACGGCATCCTGGAGGAAAAATGATAAGAATTAATCAATTAAAGTTAAAAATAAATCATAATGAAGCAGATTTAATGCAACAAATTGCAAAGCGGTTAAGGGTGAAGAAATCTGAAATAATAAAATATAATATTATAAAAAAATCCATTGATGCTAGAAAAAAGAGTGATATTTATTATATTTATAGTGTTGAAGTTCAGACAAATAAGGATATGGAAATTGTGAAACGTCTGAACAAAGCAGATATTATATTAAGTGAACGTAAAGCTTATAATTATGTACCAAAAGGTACGATGGGTTTAAATCATAGGCCAGTAGTTGTAGGTATGGGACCAGCAGGTTTATTTAGTGCGCTAATGTTAGCAAGGAATGGATATAAGCCTATTGTGATAGAACGTGGTAAAGAAGTGGAAGAAAGAGTTAAAGATGTTGAAACTTTTTGGAACTTTGGAACACTAGATCTTAATTCTAATGTACAGTTTGGAGAAGGTGGGGCTGGAACTTTTTCAGATGGTAAATTAAATACATTAGTAAAAGACGAATATGGTAGAAGTAGGGAAGTGTTAGAAACATTTGTTAAGCATGGAGCTCCAGAAGAAATACTATATCTTAATAAACCCCATATTGGAACGGATAAATTACGAGATGTGGTAAAAGGAATTAGAGAAGAAATAATATCTCTTGGTGGAGAAGTTAGATTTAATACTACATTAACTAATTTTGTTATCAAAGACGGGAAATTAATTGGTATTGAATTAAATCATGAAGAATTCTTAGATTGCGAAACATTGGTACTTGCAATTGGTCACAGTGCAAGGGACACTTTTGATGTCATTCATAAAAAAGGACTTAACATATCTTCAAAAGCATTTGCCGTTGGACTTCGAATCGAACATAAGCAAGAACTAATTGGTAAAAGTCAGTATGGTGATATGTATAAAGAATTACCCACTGCAGATTATAAATTGACCCATAAAGCAAGTACTGGTAGAGGTGTTTATTCTTTTTGTATGTGTCCAGGAGGTTTTGTTGTTAATTCTTCATCAGAAGAGGGGAGACTTGTTGTTAATGGTATGAGTAATCATGCTAGAGATGAGGAAAATGCTAATAGTGCAATTATAGTTACTGTGAATCCCAGTGATTATGGTGATGAGACAGATCCACTTGCTGGTATTAAATTTCAAAGAAAATTAGAAGAAATGGCTTACCATGAAGGAAATGGTAATGTTCCAGTACAATTATATAAAGACTTGTTAAGAAATAAAGAGAGTGATACAATAGGTCATATTACACCAAATATAAAAGGAAAATATAAATTAGCTAATCTAGCAAATTGTTTGCCAGATTATGTGACTCAAACCATTATTGAAGGAATTGAAGCTTTTAATAAAATGATACCAGGATTTTCTGATGGTGATGCAGTGTTATCTGGTGTAGAATCAAGAACCTCCTCACCTATTCGTATACTAAGAGATGAAAATTATGAATCTAATATAGAGGGAATATATCCTTGTGGTGAAGGAGCAGGATATGCAGGCGGTATTACGTCAGCAGCTATGGATGGTATTAAAGTATTTGAAGCGATTGGTAATAAATATAAAGTAAATTAACATTCATTTATAATGGGGAAAGTGGAAGAATTTTTAAATCTTTTATTTTGCAAGTTTGTATCTGTGCTGCGTAACAAACTTGATATGCGCTATAAGCAGTGCGGAAACGAGGGAAAATATGAACGATTACAGAACTTTATTAAAAGATAAAAAAAGAATTGTAATTAAAATAGGCTCATCTTCTTTAACACATGCTACAACAGGAAGTATTAATTTATCTAAGATGGAAAAGTTAGTAAGGGTATTAACGGATCTAAGGAATCAAGGAAAAGAAGTTGTGTTAGTTAGTTCAGGAGCAATAGCAGTTGGCCGTCAGACTCTAGGGTTAAAAGATAAACCCAAGGAAAAAGAAGTAAAGCAAGCATGTGCAGCAGTCGGACAGGCACGTCTTATGATGGTATATCAAAAGCTTTTTGCTGAATACAATCAAGTTCCTGCACAGATATTAATGACAAAGTATACTATGATTAATGATATTAGTAGAATGAATGCTAAGAATACTTTTAATGAGTTACTCCGTATGGGAGTAATACCAATCGTTAATGAAAATGATACCGTTGCTACTGACGAGATAGAATTTGGTGACAATGATACTTTATCAGCAATAGTTTCTGCATTAATAGATGCTGAGCTTTTAATTCTTTTATCTGATATAGATGGTTTATACACAGATGACCCAAGATCGAACAAAGAAGCTAAATTTATCGATTTGGTTGAAGAAATTACAAAGGAACTTAGTGATATGGCAAAAGACTCCTCTACAACAGTAGGGACAGGGGGAATGGCGACAAAAATATCAGCTGCTAAGATTGCAACGAATTCAGGAGCTGATATGGTAATTGCCAATGGAGAAAAGGTAAAGATTATTAATGATATTATTGAAGGCAAACAAGTTGGTACATTATTTAAAGCTCATAAAAATAAAGACTTTATATTAATGGACTACATAAGCACTAAACAATATCAAAAAAAGTAAAAGCAAATAAAAATTAGAGAAAAAAGGGTAATAAAAATGAATGATGAAAAATTAGCAAGAATAAACGAGTTAGCAAGAAAATCAAAGAGTGAAGGTTTAACTGTTGAAGAAAAGGAAGAACAAGCAATACTTAGAAATGAATATATTCAAGCTGTTAGACAAAATCTAAGAGGTACGCTTAACAATATTTCAATACTAAATCCGGATGGTACTATAACAGAACTTTCTAAAAAGGATAAACACTAATGAATAAAGAAGAGATACGTAATATTATAAAACAACAAAAAAGTGAACTCACCAAAGAATATATAGAAAGTGAAAGTAATAAAATTATAGAAAAATTACTTATACATCCTGCCTTTTTAAATTCTAAGTTTATTTTTACTTACGTATCATTTAATCAAGAAGTAAGGACAGGTAAATTAATAAAACAAGGGATGAAAGACAAGAAGCAAATCGCCGTTCCCAAAATAATTAATAACCGTTTGGAATTTATATGGATTGATAATCAAAGTTCTTACGAAACTAGCACCATAGGAATTAATGAACCCATAGAGGAAAAAGTAGTATCAAAAGCAGAATTAGAATCCATGAGTGAAATACTAATGATTGTTCCAGGTTTAGCATTTGATAAAAATAAAAACCGTATTGGATATGGAAAAGGCTACTATGATGCTTATTTTTTAGAAAACGAGTCTATACCGTTTACTAAAATCGGAATTACTTATGATTTTCAAATTATAGAGAATATAATTCCCTCTTATAATGATGTTAAGATTGATGAGATAATTTCACAGAGTTATCATATTGTATAATTAGTATGAGGTGTATGCAATTCCATTAGTCGCATATATGAATCGTACCAATAAAATAAGACTTTTGACGCTGAATCATAGGAATCAATATTTGAAAGGAGTATAGAGTATGAATTATATAGAAGACATTGGAAGAAAAGCAAAGAGTGCTGCTACAACTTTAAATTTGTTAGGTGTAACAAAGAAGAATGAAGCATTACTTGAGATTTCAAAAGCTTTAATTAACTCAAAAGAGGACATTCTTCGTGCTAATGAAATAGATGTAGCTCTTGCAAAAGAGAATGGAATGATGGAATCTCTTATCGACAGATTGGCTTTAAATGAAGAAAGAATCTTAGCCATGGCAGGTGGAGCTAAGGAAATTGTAAGTCTTAATGATCCAGTTGGTGAAGTAATATCCATGACAAATAGGCCAAATGGATTAATCATTGGACAGAAAAGAGTTCCAATTGGCGTAATTGGTATTATTTATGAATCTAGACCTAATGTAACTATGGATGCATTTGCATTATGTTTTAAAGCAGGTAATGCAGTAATCCTTCGAGGCGGAAGTGATGCCATTAATTCTAATATAGCGATTGTTAATGTAATAAGAAAAGCACTAGAAAAAGTTCACTTACCTATGGACTCCATTCAACTAATTGAAGATACTAGTAGAGAAACAGCGAAAGAATTAATGCGATTGAATAAATACATTGATGTGCTGATTCCAAGAGGTGGAGCAGGACTTATTAAAACTGTGATAGAGAACAGCACAATTCCAGTGATTGAAACAGGAACTGGTAATTGCCATATATATGTGGATGAGTATGCAGATTTTGAGATGGCACTTAATATTATCGATAATGCTAAAACGCAGCGCCTTGGGGTATGTAATACCTGTGAATCTTTAGTAATTCATAGTAAAATAGCGAAAGAATTTATACCGCTAGTATATGAATGTCTAAATAAAAAGCAAGTTGAAGTAAGGGCTTGTGTTAGAGGAAGAGAGATATGCAGCGAATTATCAATTGCAACAGAAGATGACTATTATAAAGAATACTTAGACAGAATTATATCCTTAAAGGTAGTAGATTCTATTGAGGAAGCAATCCTTCATATTAATACTTATAATACAAAACATTCAGAAGCGATTATTACAAATGACTATAATAATGCCATGAAATTTCATAACGAAATCGATGCAGCAGCAGTATATGTTAATGCTTCTACCAGATTTACTGATGGTAGTGAGTTTGGATATGGTGCTGAAATAGGAATAAGTACACAAAAGCTACATGCAAGAGGACCTATGGGACTTTTAGCACTTACAACTACCAAATATATAATCTTTGGTAATGGTCAAATAAGATAAAAAAGAGGTTGTTACTCCAATATGTGGGGCAACAACCTCTTTCTTAACTTATTTATCAATAATATATCTTAATGCAGTATTAGCATTTACTTCTGTAAAGGTGACAATAGTGCCTCTTGTTACACTAACAACAACGGCATAGTCTTTCTTATCTTTTTCACCTTTAAGCAGATAATATCCTAAGCTATCTTCATATTTTAAGCCTTTTGTAACTTCTGCATCTAATATTATAGATAACATTTTTTTATCTTTAATATTATTTTTATAAGAAATATTAGTAAGGCCAGAGTTTTCTACTATAACATGTGTGCGCTTCACTGTATAGGGATTAAGTAATATAACATATAGCAGTGTGGTAATTAAGATTATTCCATAGATAATGCTTACTGTTTTTGATATGGCATTGCCTTGCTTTATAAATTTACTTAGTTTCTTTGAAAAATATAGAATACCTACCATGGATATAGTTGCTAGATATTGATAACCAAAAAGATAATAGATATTTTTATACAGCTGATAAATACAATAAAGCATTAATAGGACGTTAATGATGATGGTACATATGTTTCCTACTCTAGACCAAAAGGTAGTTTTTTTCTCTTTCTTCAGCTCTTCATTGTCATGATCGTCACGTAAAATCCAGACAATCAAGTTAACAATTGGGAGAATGGTTATATAGAAGATATTAGTATTAATAGCACCTCCATATATTCGATATTCTACTATGTATAATGTAACACAGGTGATGAAATATATAATTAGTGCTATGATTATGTATCGTTTTTGTTTCAACCAGTTAAGAATTTTCACGTTAGTTAATTTCCTTCCTATTATTAAAAATCTACTAGTAACTAGAATAATTAGAGATGTACGAATTATTTGACTAAATAAATTATAACATTAATTGTAAATAATAGCAAATACGGATAGCCATAGGTTTCATTACATTTGTCCTCCTAGTCTTGTGAATGAGTGTTTGTGTTCTGTATGATATGTAATGTATATATCAATATAAATCATAAAAGACCATAAACAAAGATAAATGATGTATACACTTGTTAATCTAAGTTATTCCATTAGAAATAGTTGAAATAATAAGTTCAATCATTTATAATCTTTAAAGTATGATGTAAATTATAAAATTATTTAGAAAGTTGAGATAAAAAAATGGAATTTAATTTTGATATTAATGATAAAGAACCTTTAGTAGAACCAGATAGACAGTATTACTTTATAGCAAAATTAAGTAAATGGTATAAAGAAAAAAGTGAAAAATTAAATAGACCATTAACTTTTTGTACGAAAACTTTTGGATGCCAGATGAATGCGAAAGACTCTGAAAAACTAGCTGGAATTCTTGAAAAGATTGGCTTTACAGAAGTGGAAACAGAAGAAGCAGATTTTGTTATCTATAATACATGTACCGTAAGAGAGAATGCTAATACAAGAGTATATGGAAGACTTGGTTTTTTAAATACCTTAAAAAAGAAAAACCCTGATATGATGATCGCATTATGCGGTTGTATGATGCAAGAAGATGCAGTTGTTGAAAAGATTAAGAAAAGTTATCGTTTTGTAGATATTATATTTGGTACACATAATATCTTTAAATTGGCTGAATTAATGGATGCTAGACTTTCATCTAAGGGCATGATTATTGATATTTGGAAAGATACAGACCAAATCGTTGAGGATTTACCAAGTGAAAGAAAGTATTCTTTTAAAGCTGGTGTTAACATTATGTATGGTTGTAATAACTTCTGTAGTTATTGTATTGTACCTTATGTAAGGGGTAGAGAGAGAAGTCGTAATCCAGAAGATATTATTAAAGAGATTAAAGAATTAGTTGCTGATGGAGTTAAAGAAATAATGCTTCTTGGCCAAAATGTTAATTCCTATGGTAAAACATTGGACAACCCTATTTCTTTTGCTAAATTACTTGAAGAGATAGAGAAAATAGAAGGACTTGAAAGAGTTCGTTTTATGACTTCCCATCCTAAGGATTTATCCGATGAATTAATTGAAGTTATGAAAAACTCTAATAAGATATGTAAACATCTACACCTTCCTGTACAATCCGGAAGTACAAATATGTTAAAGGTTATGAATCGTAGATATACAAAAGAGGGTTATTTAGACTTAGTAGATAGAATAAAAAATGCAATACCAGATATCTCATTAACAACAGATATTATTGTAGGATTTCCTGGTGAAACAGAAGAAGACTTTTTAGATACCCTAGATGTTGTTAAAAAAGTAGGATATGATAGTGCTTATACATTTATATATTCAAAACGTTCAGGAACACCAGCAGCAGCGATGGAAAATCAAGTGGAGGATAAAGTTATAAATGAACGATTTGAGCGTTTACTTAAGACAATTAAAGAAATATCATCTGAACTTATAAAAAAACATGAGGGTACAATTCAAAAAGTTTTAGTAGAAGGAATAAATGAACAAGATAGTTCTTTAGTGACTGGAAGATTAAGTAATAATGTTTTAGTTCATTTTAAAGGTTGTAAGGATTTAATTGGAGAGATTGTAGAAGTTAAATTAAGTGAATGTAAAGGTTTTTACTACCTAGGTGAGTTAGTTTAATTCCTAATGAATGGTAATGAAATTCTTGTATTTTCCAATTGATTTTGGAGTGTTTTATTGAAGATTCGTATAAAAATTCATAATCTCATAACTAATATTCGTTAAAAACTGACATAATGCATAAAAATTTAGTAACTATACTTGACATATAAGGCAAAACAGTATAAAATTTAATTGTTGTATCTTTGTACAATGAAAACTAAATAAGGAGGTGCTCCTGTGCAAGATTATATTAAAATCATAATCGCTATTATTATCACCTTTGCAATAACTGCTTTTGTTGCTTGGAAACTTGCGATAGCCTATCGAATTAAAGTATATGAAGCAAAAATAGGTTCCGCAGAAGAAAAAGCAAGAGAAATCATAGATGAAGCGTTAAAAACAGCTGAAACTAAGAAAAGAGAAGCCCTACTTGAAGCGAAAGAGGAGTCTTTAAAGACTAAGAATGAACTCGAGAAGGAAACAAAGGAAAGAAGAGCAGAATTACAACGATATGAAAAGCGTGTTCTTACTAAAGAAGAAACTTTAGATAGGAAGATGGAAGCACTCGAGAAGAAAGAATCTAAGTTATCTGTAAAGGAAAGCGAGCTGGATAGAATCAAGGCAGAAGCTGAAGCTCTACATGGTAGACAATTACAGGAGTTAGAAAAAATTTCTGGACTTACCTCCGAACAAGCCAAAGAATATCTTTTAAAAACTGTTGAAGATGAAGTGAAACATGAAACAGCAATGTTAGTAAAAGAACTTGAAAACAAGGCAAAAGAAGAAGCAGACAAAAAAGCAAAGGATTATGTTGTTACAGCAATTCAAAAATGTGCTGCAGACCATGTAGCAGAAACAACTATATCCGTTGTACAACTTCCAAACGATGAGATGAAGGGAAGAATTATTGGTAGAGAAGGACGTAATATACGTACTTTAGAAACTTTAACAGGTGTTGATTTAATTATTGATGATACACCAGAAGCAGTAATCTTATCAGGTTTTGATCCGATCAGAAGAGAAGTTGCAAGAATAGCACTTGAAAAATTGATTGTTGATGGACGTATCCATCCTGCCAGAATTGAAGAAATGGTAGAAAAGGCGCAAAAAGAAGTTGAAGTTATGATTCGTGAAGAAGGTGAGGCAGCAACTTTAGAAGTTGGTGTACACGGAATTCACCCTGAACTTGTTCGTTTACTTGGTAAAATGAAGTTTAGAACTAGTTATGGACAAAATGCCTTAAAGCATTCTATAGAAGTAGCACATTTATCTGGATTATTAGCTGCAGAAATTGGTGTTGACGTTAGAATGGCTAAAAGAGCTGGACTATTACATGATATTGGTAAATCTGTTGACCATGAAATGGAAGGTTCACATATTCAAATCGGTGTTGATTTATGTAGAAAATATAAAGAATCTCCAACTGTAATTAATGCAGTGGAATCACATCACGGTGATGTTGAACCAGACACATTAATTGCCTGCATAGTACAAGCGGCAGATACTATTTCCGCTGCAAGACCGGGTGCAAGAAGAGAAACATTAGAAACATACACCAACAGATTGAAACAGTTAGAGGATATCACAAACAGCTTTAAGGGAGTAGATAAGTCATTTGCGATACAAGCAGGTAGAGAAGTTCGTATTATGGTAGTACCTGATATGGTTACCGATGATGAGATGATTTTACTTGCAAGAGACATTTCAAAACAAATTGAATCAGAGTTAGAATACCCTGGTCAAATAAAAGTAAATGTCATAAGAGAATCAAGAGTTACAGACTACGCAAAATAATTATATTACAATAATGAAACTCGGTGGGGGACATGATTGTATGAAACGATGCCTGCTTAGGCAGTTATCTTAAGTTACTTGAAAGGTTGAAACTTTACTAAAAAAAGTTTCAACCTTTTTTTAATGCTATATATTTTAATTTACTGCAATGTTTAGTTGTATTTAATACTTGCAATATGATATGTTATATAATAGAATGTATAGTAAACTTTGACTATAAGTATTAAATCAAAAGTACAATAAAGAAAATCATATATAAAGGAATGTAGCTAGGAGGAATTTATGTCATTGTCATTATCAATAAAAGCACAAGCTGTTAAACCTTCTTCTACTCTTGCAATTACAGCTAGAGCGAAGGAACTAAAAGCACAAGGAATCGATGTTGTTGGATTTGGAGCAGGTGAACCAGATTTTAATACTCCTAACAATATTAATGAAGCTGCAATCAAAGCAATCCATGATGGGTTTACAAAGTACACAGAAGCTTCTGGAACATATGAACTAAAAGAAGCGGTATGTAGAAAACTTGAAAGTTTTAATCATTTACATTATAAACCTAATCAAATAATTATTAGTAATGGGGGAAAGCATTCGTTAACTAATATATTTCATGCTATCTTAAATCCGTTAGATGAAGTAATTATTCCTACACCATTCTGGCTTAGTTATCCTGAAATTGTTAAATTATCCGATGGTATTCCTGTTTTCATTAAAGGAGAGAAATCTAATCAATATAAAGTAACAGCGAAACAAATAGAGGACGCATGTACGGATAAGACCAAAGCATTAATTCTTAATTCACCAAGCAATCCAACAGGTATTTTATATACAAGGGAAGAATTAGAGGAAATTGCGGAAGTTGTAGTAAAAAAAGATATTTATGTTATCTCTGATGAAATGTATGAAAATTTAGTATATGGAGATGTAGAACATGTAAGTATTGCATCTTTAAATGATGAAATATATAAAAGGACCATAACTTGTAG
>JAEWHU010000132.1 GCA_023387635.1 Bacillota bacterium | reverse complement strand
CGAAGGTAGTAGTTTCTCTAGCGAAGGTAGTAGTTTCTCTAGCGAAGGTAGTAGTTTAAATGATAAAGGTACTACGATTCGTGGAGAAGGATTAAAAACCAATAAAATGATTGGAGTGATAGGAGGTACTATAGAAATTGATTCTATGGGGACTGCAATTTACTCAAACCAATTCGTTAATATTTATGGAGGTACTATTAATGTACTATCTGGGGCTAATAGTATTTATGCGAAAGAATCACTTAACGTACATGGTGGAGAACTAATTGCTGTTGGAGGTCAAACGATGACATATACTTCTACTGCTAATACATCTACTCAATATTCGATGATTATAAATTATGAAGATATACAGAAAGCTAATACACTATTTCATATTGAAGGGGAAGATGGTGAAAAAATTGTTACTTATGGGCCAACAAAAGATTATCAATCGCTTATAATAAGTTCTAGTTTTTTCAAAAAGGGTGGTACCTACCATTTATATTCTGGTGGAAGTGTGACAGGTGATGAATTAGGTAATCCAGGTACCAATGAAAGTTATTCTGGCGGAAATCTATTAAAGAGTTTTGAGATTACTTCAATAATAACACAATTATTGGAATAGAAACTAATTGACAAAATTAATGTAAAATTATATCATGTAGAATAATTAGCTATATTCATATCACATTAATAGGAATTGGGGAGGGTAAAATGCTGAATAAGGAAAATTTAGTAAACAAGGAAAACATGGTAAATCAGGTAAGTTTGGTGAATGAAAAAAGAGTAGTAAAAGAGTTTTGTAAATTAGTTTCCATAGACTCTATATCATTTAAAGAAAGGAAGATGGCTGATTATCTAAAGGATGAGCTTGTGCGGCTTGGATTCTTAGTCCTAGAAGATAAAGCCAATGAAGTATACGGGGGAAATGCAGGCAATGTATATGGTTATTTAGAAGGTGAAATTCCAGGGCCGCCAATACTATTTTCATCTCATATGGATACTGTTGTACCTGGACTGAATAAAAAAGCCATTGTCCATGAAGATAGAAGAATTACAAGTGATGGAAGTACCATACTTGGAGCAGATGATTTATCTGGTATTACCGCTATACTTGAAAGTATAAAAACATTAAAAGAAAATAATATTCCACATAGAAGTATAGAGATACTATTCCCTATTGCAGAAGAAGTATATATTAGAGGGAGTGAAGTATTTGATTATAGCATAGTAAAAGCAAAGGAGGCTTATGTTTTAGACCTAAGTGGTCCAGTAGGATTAGCTGCCTTAAAAGCTCCAACTTTAGTATCATTTACTGCTAAGTTTAAAGGTTTAGCAGCTCATGCTGGGTTTGCACCAGAAGAAGGTATTCATGCTATTATGATGGCGGCTACAGCCATAACACGAATTAAACAAGGACGTATTGATAAAGAGACTACTGTTAATATAGGCAAAATTGATGGAGGCCTTGCAAGAAATATAGTACCTGAAACTTGTATATTATTAGGTGAGGTTAGAAGTTTAGTACATGAAAAAGCTCTTTCTATCGCGGATGAAATTAAAGAAGTTTTTGAGTTAGTGGCAAAGGAATATAAAGGTCAATTAGAATTTGAAACTTCATTTGGTTGTATCTCATATGAAGTAAAACAGGATGAAGATGTAGTATTATCCTTTATTAAAGCATGCAAAGAACTAGGGATTGAGTATCAATTTACTGAAACATTTGGTGGTAGTGATAATAATAATTTTATGCTACATGGAATAAAAGGTATTGTAATTGCTTGTGGAATGAATGAAGTTCATTCTACCAATGAGTATACAACCATAGATGAATTAATCAAGATTACTAATATAGTAATGAAACTAATGACGAGTGAGGTGCCAAGTTGAAGAATCCTTTAAGTTATCAGACCACGGAATATGATTGTGGTCCAACTACCATGCTAAATGCAATTAATTTTTTGTTTCATCGCAAAGACATATCTCCTGATGTTGTAAAAAGTATTATGATGTATTGTTTAGATGGGTATAATACGAAAGGTGAAGCTTATAAAAGTGGAACCACGTTAATGGCTATGATGTTCTTAAGTAATTGGCTAAATCAATTTGGAAAAGTAAGAAAATGGCCGATACATACTGAGATTGTAACCAGAGAACAAGTAACTATTAAACAAAATAGCAAAGTAGTTAGTTGTTTGCAACAAAGGGGAGTAGTTGTTGCAAAAGTAATGCTTGGTTGTTGGCATTATGTGTTACTCACTGGGATTGATGATGAGTATGTTTATTTGTTTGATCCTTATTATCGTAAGAATCCTTTTAAAGAAAAAGATATTATTATGATAAAAGATGAACCAATGAGGGCAAATCGAAAAGTTACCCATGAAGTACTTAATAGTGATGGAAAAGGTTACTATTCACTAGGGCAATTAGAGGAAAGAGAGTGCGTTATATTATTCAACCAAAAGACTAGACAAACTGTAGACTCTATTGAATATATTATTTAAAAAAGTGACAGAAAATATTACATAGGTACAGATAGAAGATATACTAGATAATGAAAGGGCTATCCCACTAAAATTTTATGGGGTGCCCTTTTTAAGTTTTTCTATTCTTTTTATATTACTTCAGTAATAATAAGTGGGTCTAATTAGATATAACTTCCATGGATATATGGATAATAAATTCTTTAATATTATTGGTAGCATAATAATTTAAAACATCGTAGCAGTATGCATTGCCAATTAGCGTTAGATTATTCTTATGAATATATTCAAGCATAAATTTGTATGAATTACCAATGGAATGAAAGTCACCTTTGTGAAGCATTGTTAAGTAGGTTCCTTGAGGCTTAATATATAAATGTTCGCTTTGAATGTGCTTGTTTATTTTACTAAAGTAATAACTATCATAACTTTCACCAGAAAGGAGAGTTTCTTTTAATACAATGGAACCTAATGGAAAATCAATTCTTATATTGTGTTGATGGCAATACTCAAAATGGTGGGATATTTCATAGATTTCATCAATCTCACTTAGAGGATTACTTCTACTTAGTTTTGCTACAATAAAATATTCTTTTTCATGTTCTTCTAATTTTGGTACACCACAAGGTGTTTCCATAGCATATTTCGTTAGATATTTGGCATTTTTTAGAACTCGTTCCATATGCATGATCTTTTGGCGCTCTATCTTTAGTTTTTCTAGATTGGATGTTAATAGTTGCATATAACTTTCCGGTGTATAGCTTTCCATGTATTCTTTGATCTGAAGAAGGGAACAACCAGATTCCTTAAGTGTAATGATTAGATCAAAATCATGATATTGTTTTGGAGAATAGTAACGATATTTATTATGTGCTACATATGCTGGTTTTAATATGCCGATGTCATCATAATGGAACAAGGTTTCCTTGGTTGTACCACATATTTTTGCAAATTCTCCTATTGTAAAATAATTTTTAGTTGACATTTAAAAACTCCTCTTGACTATGGGGTTACCCTATAGATTACAATACCCTAAGTAATAAGAAATATCAAGCTTAATATAAGGAGTTATTCAATGAATCACGAAATTATATATGAAAAATCATCGCCAATGAAGTTATTTTTTATAGTAGGAATACCCAGTATAATTAGTATGCTAATGTCCTCCTTCTATGTGATAGTAGATGGAGTGTTTGTTGGACAGTTGATGGGGGGACAAGCTTTAGCAGCAGTTAATATTGTAATGCCTTTTGTTATTATTGGGTTCTCCATTGGTGACTTAATCGGAGTTGGTTCATCAGTACCCATTGCCATACATTTAGGTGAAAAGGATAATAAAACTGCTAATCAGATTTTTTCATTATCTTGCTGCTTAATTATGGGTACTGGTATAATTACAGGTGCCTTCTTTCTATTATTCGCAGAAGATCTTCTTCGATTAATGGGTGCAAATGAGGAACTTTTAAGTCTATCTATACAATATTTGACGCCTTATGCTATATTAGCACCTTTTTTATCTATCTTTTTTGCAGTTGATAATTATTTAAGAATATGCGGTAAAATTAAATATAGTATGTGGATAAATATAACAATGGCAATAGAAGGTATATTCTTAGAGTGGCTGTTTTTATATGTTTTTGATTGGGGAATATGGGCAGCATCTCTTGCTTTCTCTATTAGTATGATAATAAGTACGATAGCTGCATTTTATCCATTTTTCAGAAACAAACTACTACTTAAATTTGTTATACCTAAGGGTTCATTAAAGTTAATTGGAAGGATTTTTGCATGTGGAAGTCCTGCATTAATCAACAGTATTTCAGGACGTGTTGCAGCTTTGTTAATAAATGCTATGCTTCTTAGAAGGGGAGGGGATATGGCAGTAGCAGCTTATAGCGTTGTTCTATATATAGATAGTATTATACATTCCCTGTTATATGGATTAAGTGATTCATTACAACCTGCTATCGGTTATAATTATGGAGCAAAAAATAAGAAGCGAATCTATGAAATTATGAAAATCTGCTATGTTGCCAGTTTCTTAATATCCATGGGCATGATGTTATGGCTGACCTTTGGTGGAAGACAGGCTATTTTATTATTTGTAAAAAGTGAAGACAGAGAACTTGTTAAATTATCACTACATGCCATGAAATTATTTTCAATTACATTTATTGTACGCTGGTTTGCTTCGGCTACACAGTCCTATTTTACAGCCATTAATCGCCCAGGATATGCAATTGGAATATCAACAACTATGACTTTCGTATTTCCAGTCATATTATTAATGTTTTTACCAAATATATTAGGGCTAGATGGAATATGGCTTACTACGCCAATTGCCACCATTGGAGCTACAGTTTTAGCTATCTTCTTTTTGATACGAGATAAAATGTCTCATTTGAAAAAATGTAATAGTGTTGAATAAAGCAAAAGAAATGAATAAAAAAAATTAATTGTATGAAATAATATAGAATAAACAATCCAATGAGAATTCTAATTCTCGTTACACTATATAAAATAATAAATAATTATAAAAAGAAATAAGGATGAGAAGTTAATAATTTTCCCATCCTTATTTTTGTGCATCAAAAGTACTTTAAAAAGATAATAATCTCATTTATTTAAAACCATAATACTCCATTTATTGAATTTATAAACAAACTAAAATATGTAATTTTACACATACTAATGATGCATTTAATTAAATTATTAATAAAAGAAGGGAGAACATTATTATGGATCAAAATACACATGGTAATACAGACAAAAAAGAATGTTGTAATCCAAATATTGCAATAGGCTCCGTACCTTGTCAAAATTGGTCGCAGGACTTATATGATTATTCCAAAGCTTTATCCGTAGGAACCATATTCAAAGATTTACACAAGCCTTTTTTTATGGGAGGTGATGGAAATGCCAGATAAAAATACATTATTAAAAGAAATTAGTGAAGTTAGTTTTGCCACACTTGATATATCATTATATCTTGATACTCATCCAACAGATGGTGAGGCGCTAAAATATTTTCATGAGTGTAAGGCAAAAAGGAAAAAAGCACTGGAGGAATTTGAAAAAAATTATTATCCTTTAACAGTGGATTGTATCCAGGCCGAACATGAACAGGCAGCAGGTGGCGAAACGAAATATGGCGGTATTAGCCATTGGACTTGGGTAGATGGAGAACCACCATGGAAGGGAGGATGCGAATAATGTGGAACTATGAAAAAAGATTACAATATCCAGTAAATATAAAAAATACTTGCCCTAAAACAGCACAATATATCATTAGTCAGTACGGCGGCCCAGATGGAGAATTAGCTGCATCACTCCGGTATTTATCACAGCGTTATACCATGCCTTGCAAAGAAGTTGGTGGCTTGCTAACGGATATTGGTACAGAAGAATTAGCTCATATGGAGATAATATGTGCAATGGTATATCAATTAACAAGAAACTTAACAATAGAAGATGCAAAAACGGCTGGTTTTGATGCTTATTATATTGATCATACAGGTGGAATATGGCCACAAGCAGCAGGTGGTGTTCCATTTACTGCATTAGAGTTCCAATCCAAAGGGGATGCTATAACAGATTTATTTGAAAATATGGCAGCGGAGCAAAAGGCTAGAACAACCTATGATAATATCTTAAGATTTACAACAGATCCAGATGTTATCGCACCAATTACATTTTTAAGAGCAAGAGAAGTTGTTCACTTTCAGCGTTTTGGAGAAGCTTTAGAGAAAATTAAAGGAACACTAGATTCGAAAAACTTTTATTTTTATAATCCAGAGTTTGATAAATCTATGATAAAGAAGTAATTTATTTGTTAAATATCCACTTTGATATTTAGAAAAGAAACGTAGTTAATATATGTTTCTTTTTTTATTGAAATAAATCTATTCTCAAATAAATAAGAAATGTAATACATAATGGATAAAGATTTACTATTTATCAAATAATATAATATGTAATTGATTCAATATTACGTTATTAGTAATAAACATAAAAGAGTTTTTTTCCGCGTTATATCACGCAGATGGGAGCCGATATGAAAAATAGAAGTTTACTGTTAATCATAGGTATAAGTACATTATTCGGTATAACTACATTATTAAATTGTAGAATAAGTTCTAGACAAAATAGTAGCGTTTCAGTATTTCATACAATGAAAGGTGATGCTGAGAGTAAAGAGTATTCAATAGAGGAGTTAGTGGATAAACTTTTTAAGAATAGAGAGGTAAGTATTAAAAAGATAAGTGATAATGAATTTTATATAAACGATTCGGCTTATTATCTATCCTATGTAAATGGTGATATTAGCTATAGCAATAAAAAGTATAATAAAAATTATCAAACCATGTATAGAAGTATATTATATGAAAATAGTCTAGAAACCGTGATGAATGAATATGATACCAATGAGATAGCAGGTATTACAAGAGAACAAGCATTAGAGAAAGCAAAGTCAGTTGTTAATAAATTAGGATTAGAGATAGATGAAGAACCAAGCTTAGAACAAAGAGACGATTGCTATTATATACTATGGAATAATGCATTAGATACGCCAGCGTATAAAGCAATAAATGATAATTCTAATAAATATAGGAGTTATAGTGAAGCCAATATAGGAAATACAATATTGGCGGTAGTAACTAAAGATGGAGTGATAGAATTAGAAATATCAAAAGTTTATGGTTCACTAGAAGCTATGCTAATTAACTAAAATGTAACTAGTTTTGTATTGAATGTATTAATTGTAAAATTAAGGTTGAAATTTATACAATAACTAGGTAGTTTATGAAAATACAACTTATTAAAAAACGTTATAATATAAGGTGTTAGGTAAGGTTACCATTTTATCTCAAAGTAAATTTATATATTAAAATGTATAAATATAAATGTATACACAAATACAATAAGTATTGTAATTGAGCTATTTTAAATTACAATACTTATTTTATACATGTTTTAACTAAAAAACGTATAATTATTACGGTATACAGAAAACCACATGTATTATTATGCAAGTAAAATTTGAAATTATGTCGAATATTTATTGACATTTGTAGTGGTTTGTAATAATATTATATAAATACGCAAAATTAATTAATGAGATAAGCCCGTGTTTTGGGGGTTATCATATATCAGTAACAAGTAAATTGACATACTGAATGAGGAAGTGAGGAAAAGATAGTGCTAGAAAAATTTAATTTAACGAAAGACGTTTTAAGCATTGTTAAAGAATGCAAAGGTATCACAATTCCAAAGAATAGAGAAGAACTAATGTCAATGGCATTTGGGAAAGAAAATCTTGATGTATTTGATGTATGCTATGATGTAAATGGAAAAGAAATTAAAGAAGCTGATGTGGTAAGATGTAAGAATGGCGTTGTAGTTAATTATGTTGAAGATTACATGCGACGTCGTGACCCAAACTGCCTTATTATTGCAGACGATAAAGAAACAGATAAAAGAAGATATAAAGATGAATATGGTAAAGATTTTGAACCACTAAGAGATGAAACATTTGAATGGTTAAAAGAACAAGAATTAATTGTAATGCCATTTATGTCAGGTGGTAGCCAATATGGTTATGAATCCTTATTAATTGCACCGGTTAACGCAGCATTCTTTGCTTGTGGTCTTGCAGATTTACAATACTTTGTGAATATTGATGAGTGGGAAGGTGAATTTAGTCCAAAAGCTATTATTTATTTAGCGCCACCATTTAGACATACACATTTTGATGGTAAGCAAGTTGTTATACATAATCGTTTACCTAAAGTACATGAATTATTTTCTTATAACCTATATCCAGGTCCAAGTGCAAAAAAAGGAATATATGGAGTTCTTCTTAACATTGGAGAAGAAGAAGGTTGGGTAACAGCACATGCTTCAACAGTAAAAGTTATCACTCCTTATGAGAATGAAATTGTTATTATGCACGAAGGCGCTTCTGGTGGCGGTAAGAGTGAAATGATTGAGAATATTCACCGTGATGCAGATGGTAAAATAGTAGTAGGGCAAAACTTAACATCCAAAGAAAAATTCTATATTGAATTAACAGAAACTAGTGAACTAAGACCTGTTACAGACGATATGGCGTTATGTCATCCAAAGATTCAAAACGATAGCAAAAAGTTAGTAGTAACCGATGCTGAAGAAGGTTGGTTCTTACGTGTTGATAATATTACTAGTTATGGTTCAGAACCTATGTATGAAAAAATTAGTATACATCCATCAGAGCCATTAGTATTCTTAAATATACAAGGAACTCCAAACTCAACTTGCTTAATTTGGGAACATACTATAGATTCAACTGGAAAACCATGTCCAAACCCTAGAGTAGTTTTACCAAGAAAGATGGTTCCAAATATCGTAAATGAACCAGTAGAAGTAGATGTTAGAAGTTTTGGGGTACGTGTACCACCATGTACTGCACAGTTACCAACTTATGGTATCATTGGTATGCTGCACATTCTTCCACCAGCACTTGCTTGGTTATGGAGACTTGTTGCTCCACGTGGATTCAATAATCCAAGTATTATTGATTCAAAAGAGATGACAAGTGAAGGTGTAGGATCTTATTGGCCATTTGCTACTGGTAAAAGAGTAGTTCAAGCAAATCTATTACTAGAACAAATTATTCAGTCATCTAATACTCGTTATGTATTAATACCAAATCAACACATCGGTAATTATAAAGTTGGATTTATGCCTGAATGGATATCAAGAGAGTATATTGCAAGAAGAGGCGGAGCTAAATTTAAACAAGAACATCTTATTAGTTCTCGTTGTCAAATTCTTGGATTTACACTTGATAGTTTGAAGGTAGATGGACAATTTATACGTAAAGCTTTCTTACAACCAGAAACTCAAAAAGAAGTTGGTTTAGAAGGTTATGATAAAGGTGCTAAGATATTAACAGATTTCTTTAAGAAAGAGTTATCAAAATACAACGTGCCTGAATTAAATCCAATTGGTAGAAAAATAATCGAGTGTTGCTTAAATGATGCTCCACTTGAAGATTATCTTGATATTATACCAATGAGATTTTAGTTTAAACTTATAAGTAAGTAGTTAGGATTTTGATGATAAGTTCTGACTATTAGTTGTAAATTTAATTGAATAATTCAAAGTTATTTTTTTAAGAATCACTTTGATAATTATAAATGCTAAGGAATCTAGCCATAGACTCCTTAGCATTTTTTAATTTAAGATAAAAATATATTTTTTATCCTAGAAATCAATTGACATTAATCCTTAAAACCGATAATATTACATGAGAATGAAAATCGTTATCGCTATGTATTTTGTTATCTTTACTTTCTGGATAAGGATTGCAGTTAATACGGTAAATGAAAAAGGAGAAATTATGTTTAATAAGAGACTAATGAGGGAATTAACAGAAGCCAAACCTTATATTATTAAAAACATTATATTTCAATGGTTAAAGCTATTAGCCAATATAATTATTGTAAGTAGTTTTGGTATTTTGTTACAAGATGTGTTTTTAGGTGTATACGACAAAATTGTTCCACGAACTATTTTAATTTTAGTTTTAATAGTGGTACGTTTTTTCTGTACAATTATGGCGAATCTAGCATCTCATCATGCATCTAGTGCCATAAAAGTTAAATTGCGTGATATGCTATATGGTAAATTATTAAAACTTGGTAGTTCTTATCATGAAAAAGTTTCAACAGCGGAAGTTACTCAAGTATCAGTAGAAGGTATTGAACAGATAGAGAACTATGTAGGTAAATATCTACCTCAGTTTTTCTATAGTTTGTTAGCGCCTCTTACTTTATTTGTTGTATTTTCATTTGTTAGTATGAAAGCAGCAATTATTTTACTAATCTGTGTGCCACTTATTCCAATATCAATTATGGCATTCATGAAAATTGCAAAGAAAATATTAAAAAACTACTGGGGCATATATGCCAATTTAGGTGGAACTTTTCTAGAAAATCTACAAGGGTTAACAACACTTAAGATATATGAGGCAGATGAAGACAGACACCATGGTATGAATAAAGAAGCAGAAGAATTTAGAAAAATCACAATGAAGTTACTTAGAATGCAACTTAATTCAATTGTTATAATGAATTTTATTGCTTATGGCGGTGCTGCAATTGGATTAATTATAGCTGCAACTGAATATAGTCGTGGTAATATTATGTTTTGGCAAGCATTTTCAATTATATTGTTATCTGCTGAATTCTTTATTCCAATGCGTCTATTAGGGTCCTTCTTCCATATTGCTATGAACGGTACAACAGCAGCTAATAAGCTATATGCTGTGATCGATTTAGAAGAGGACTTAGTAGAAATTCCAGAAGCTAAGAAAGTAAAGAGGATAAAGGATGTAGTAATTGAACTAGAAGACGTTACATTTTCCTATGATGAAAATGTACCTGTGTTAGATAAAGTAAATCTAGAATTCAGTAAAGGTAAATTGACATCCATTGTTGGTGGTTCAGGAAGTGGAAAGAGTACAATTGCTTCTTTAATTATGGGAGGTCGAACACATTACAATGGACATATATATGTGGATGGTACAGAAAATAGATTAATAGATGATAATAAAAGAATGTCTACCATTACATTAGTGAATCATGATAGTTATATATTTAAAGGAACTATTAGAGAGAACTTATTACTTGGTAATGGAAAAGCTACAGAGAAAGAGATGTTAAATGCCCTAGATAAAGTGAATCTTAAAGATTTCGTTCTAGCAGAGGGTGGATTAGATATGAATATCCTTGAGCAAGGTAGCAATCTATCCGGTGGACAAAGACAGCGTTTAGCTATTGCAAGATCCTTACTTCATGATACAGAAGTTTATATCTTTGATGAAGCTACATCTAATATAGACGTAGAAAGTGAAGAGTGTATATTAAAGGTAATTCATGAATTAGCGAAAACCAAAACAGTTATATTAATTAGTCATAGATTAGCAAATGTAGTGCCTTCTAATAAGATATACGTTCTTAAGGGTGGGAAGATAGTTGAAACTGGAACACATGATACTTTAATTCAAACAGGAAAGATTTATAAAGAAATGTATGAAGGGCAGTATCGTCTTGAACAATTAGGAAGAGGAGGTGTAATAAATGCGTAGATCAGGATTAAGCATCATGCTAAAAATGATTGGCCTTGTTAAACCTTTAATTATTATCATGATTTGTACTATATTAACAGGAACTTTAGCATTTTTTGCAGCAATATTTATATCAATATTTGGAGGATATACTTTATTAAATGTTCTTGGGATTGATACTGGAATTACAAATGAAACAATATTTATGATCGTAATTCTTTGTGTAGTAGTTGTATCAACATTTCGTTATGTAGAGCAGATAAGTGGACATTATATTGCCTTTAAACTATTAGCAGTAATTAGGGATAAAATCTTTGGTGTTTTAAGAAAATTAGCACCAGCCAAACTAGAAGGAAAAGATAAAGGTAATCTAATATCTGTAATCACTTCTGACATAGAATTATTAGAAGTATTCTATGCTCACACCATTGCACCTGTAGCACAAGCCATTTTATCTGTAATAGTACTTACTATATTTATTGGAAGTTTTCATCCTCTATTAGGCCTTATCGCCTTCTTAGGCTATATGGTAGTGGGGCTAGTAATACCATATATTAATGGACGTTTAGGCAGAGAGTCAGGAAGAGCATTTCGTGGGGCTTTTGGTGACTTAAACAGCTATATATTAGAAAGTTTAAGAGGGTTACGTGAAACACTACAATATGGTAACGGTGATTATCGTAGAGATGAAATTAATAATCGTTCCAAAGATTTAATTAATAAACAAGCTGATTTGAAAAAGCGTGGAGGCATCAGTGCGGCATTTACAGATAGTTCAGTACTAATATTTAGTTTAGTGATGCTTCTAGCTAGTATTGCATTAATGAAACAGGGTTCCATTGGTTTTAATGCCGTAGTAATAACTACGATTGCTATGATAAGTTCTTTTGGTCCTGTGATAGCAATTAGCAATTTATCCAATGATTTATTATTAACTCTTGCATGTGGTGAACGTGTACTGAACTTATTAGATGAACAGCCAATCGTTAATGATGTTATTGGCAAACATGATTTATCAAAGAATGGTTTTGAAGGAATTGTGGTAAAAGATTTATCCTTCTCTTACGAAAAAGATATGATATTAGATAACATTAATCTAGAGATACCAAGTAAACAAATCATTGGTATTCATGGTGTTAGCGGTTCAGGTAAATCTACATTATTAAAGTTACTAATGAGTTTTTGGAGAGGAAATGAAGGAGCTATCTCATTCAAAGATGAAAAATCATATAATATTGAAGACATTAATACGAAAAGTTTAAGAGAATCTGAAAGCTTTGTTACTCAAGAAACTTATCTATTCCACATATCTATAGGGGATAATATTAAAATTGGTAAATTAAATGCTTCTAAGGAAGAAGTAATAGCAGCTGCTAAAAAAGCATCTATTCACGACTTTATTATGTCTCTTCCAAATGGATATGATACAAATGTTAGTGAGCTTGGTAGTAGTTTGTCCGGAGGGGAAAGGCAACGAATTGGTCTTGCAAGGGCATTTTTACATGATGCGCCAATTATGCTCTTAGATGAACCAACAAGTAACTTAGATAGTTTAAATGAAGCTATTATTCTAAAATCTTTAAAAGAAGAATGTAAGGATAAAACTGTTGTTTTAGTATCACATAGAAAGTCTACTATGAATATATCAGATAAAGTATATCAGATGGAAAGTAGGAGATTATCATAATAGAAAGTAAAGGGAAGGCACGGAGGATTTAAATGAAAGCATTTCAAAAATTTTCAGTAAAAGATATTATTTTTCTTGCTATTTTATCAGCAGCGCTAACCATAGCGAGTGGGTTGACTATGCCACTTGTAATGACGGTAACCTTATTTGGAATAAGAAACCTTGTAGCAGCAGCTATCTATGGAATATTCTCTATTATTGCACTTTTAAAAGTAAGAAAGCCAGGAGCATTAGTAATCGTTGGATTTTTTCATGGTGTGGTTTTATTAATGATGGCTCCAGTTATGTTTTTTAATATGGTTATTGGTGCTATCGTTGCAGAGTTAATTGTATTGTTATTCTTTAAGAATTATGATAGTGATAAATCTATTAGTTTAGTAGCAGGATTATATATACCATTTACACTACCAACAACCATCATCTTTACTATGATATTAAACGGGCAAAGTTTTAGCCAAATTATTGGGAATCCATTCATATCCATAATTACGAGTATTGGTACTGTAGTGTTAAGCTTTGTTGGTGTAAAAATTGGACTAAAAATCGGACGAGAGTTACAAAGAGCAGGTAAGTTATAATGGTTACAAGTTTACATGTTAAAAATCCAATATACCCTTTATTAAGTATATTAGCATCTTTGCTTATCGTAGTTGAGGGCATGCTAATAGCAAAAAGTATGAGGATAATATATCTATTAGGGGCTTTATGTATACTATATATAATCTTTGGATATACAAGAGTATTGATAAAAGTACTACTAATTTTTATACCAGTAAGCTTTATAATAGGTGGGCTATCAGGACTTACTGCCAGCTCACATATAACAGGGATACAAACTTTTGGAAGAACTATGTTAATGGCACTATCTTCCGTTACGGTAATATCAACCCCACCCATTGCACTAACCAGAAATTTAACCATGCTTAAATTTCCAAGAGTTTTGACCCTTGGAATGCTAGTAACTGTAAGATGTGTGCCAATATTAGTGGGTGAATCGAAACAAATAATTGAAGCTATGAAGACAAGAGGTGTAAATACCAAATGGTATAATGTATCTCTTATATATAGAAGCTTTCTAATTCCATTTATCATGAGAATTGTAAATATGTCGGATATTATGTCATTATCCATGGAAACAAGAGGATTTGATCTATCAGAAAAATCAGCTAGTGTATATAAAGAAGTACATTTTACTAAGAGGGATGGTGTATATACTCTTTGCTTAGTTGTGGTGATGATTGGTATTCTATTAGTTTGAAAGAAAATATATATTTAGAAAGGCTGCCACAATATGATTTGTTCACTCTTTTTTATTTGTGGCAATATTGTGGACAAACCTAGAATATGTAAGAGGTATAAAGTATGGGAGAATATGCGGTAGAATTAAAAAATTACTCTTTTCGCTATCGTAACACGGAGAATTGGGTGATAAAAGATTGTAATTTTACATTAGAATATGGAGAATTAGTTGTACTATCTGGATTATCTGGTGAAGGTAAATCAACCATCCTATCAAGTATTAATGGCATCATACCACATGTGAATCAAGGTGAACAATTAGGCGAGGTAATTGTGGATGGGGAAGATATAAAAGGCAAGAAAATGAGTGAGATTTCTCTTCTCATTGGAAGTGTACTACAAAATCCAGATAGCCAAATTATCCATGGTAAAGTAGAAGATGAAATATCTTTTGGTTGTGAAAACTTTAATTTCTCACCAGAAGAGATAGGTAATAGAATTGAGAATGCATGCGATTTAATGCATATAGATAAAGAATGGAATACAAAAACCCTATCTGGTGGTCAAAAGCAAAGATTAATTACAGCCTCTGTACTTGCCATGGGTCAAAAGATTTTATTATTAGATGAACCTTTAGCGAATCTTGACCTTGAAGGAGCACATACTTTATTACAGTTGCTTAGAGACTTAACAAAAGAGGGATATGCAGTATTGGTAGTAGAACATAGACTTGATGTGGTACTTCCATATGCAGATAGAGTAGCTAGATTAAATAGTGGTAAAATAGAGTTGTATGATAACAAAGAAGATGTATTTCATAAAATTAGCCATAAGATTATGGATAATACCCTTGAAAAGTCTACAACAAAGGAACCGCTTATTGAAGTGAAGAATCTTAATTTTAGTGTTGCTGGTCGTTCTATTCTAAAGGATCTATCCTTTAACATATATAAAGGGGAAAGAGTTGTTATATTAGGCGAGAATGGATGTGGGAAAACTACGCTACTAAGAATTCTCTCTAAAATAATAAAACCTAATTCTGGTGAAATAAAAGAGTATATAGACAATAGAAAGCGTAAAAAGGCAGATAGTTATTGGTTTAAGAAGATGGGATTTATCTATCAAAATCCAAATTATCAGATATTTATGCCTATTGTTGAAGAAGAGGTTGGTTTTGGGTCAAAGAGTAAAGAAAACACACAGCTTTATATGGAGAAATTCAGATTAACTGAACTTTCAGACAGACATCCTCATTCTTTATCCGAGGGTCAAAAAAGAAAATTAACCATAGCGTCTATCTGTGCCATGGAACCTGAAGTTATCTTATTAGATGAGCCTACCGTAGGTCAAGATTATGAAGGACTATGTAACCTTATTGACAAACTAAATGATATTCACAAAAACAGTGGAAACACCATGATAACAATTACTCATGATTATAGATGTGCTGGAGCAATTGCCGACCGTATTATATGGTTGAAAGAAGGCAGAGTATATAAAATAGGTGGGAAAGAACTGGCAGAAGAATATTTTAAGAACAATTTAGAAGAATCAATTCAGAAGATGAATTGATAAAAAGGCTTGTCGCTACAAATTAATATAGATAGCAAGTCTATTAATTGATAAAGAAAAGCATATATCTTACTTCCCTCGGGGTTATAAGATATATGCTTTATTTGTATTTATTTATGCTCTAAGTCAAGTAATGGGGTGGGATTCTCTGAATCCCACCCCATTACTGCATTTAGAACCTTTTCATCTCTGTTTTAGATTGAAAGCATCATATAGCAATTTAGAGATATTCATTATATAATAACAAATGGGGTTTATAGGATGTTAATAAGTGAAATATATCCTTATGATTATTCAAAGGGATTGCGAAAATTTAATCAAATAAGTTTTTTTGCCGTGACATTTCCTATTTTCAATCGTTTATCTAGTGAAAGATGAGGGGGCATATGAACAATAAATCATTAGAACAATTATATAAACTGTATTCCAATGAAGTATATCTGTATGCTTTTTCACTTTGCAAAAATCATCATGATTCACAGGAATTAGTAAGTGATACTTTTTTTAAAGCATTGATTTCATTGAATAATAATGATGTAGATTTTAAATTTTGGCTTTTGAGAGTGTGCAAAAATTCGTGGTTGGACGGAATTAAAAAGAAAAAGTACATTTTGGATAAACCGTTCGAAGATATTACTGCTAGTTCAGAGATGGATGTTTTTAATTCACTAAGTGAGGATGAGGAGAGACGTATTATCTATGGCGCTATTTGTCAACTTCCAGAGACATACAAAGAGATTATTATCCTATTTTACTATTGTAATATGCCTTTGAAGAGGATTTCTGAAATCATGAACATTTCACCAGGTGCAAGTAGAATGCTAATAAGCAGGGCTAGAAAAGATTTGGCAAAAAGATTAAATAAGGAGGATTTCATATGACATTTCGAGAACTTCTAACTAAGTATAAAAATGGAGCCTTAACAGGGGAAGAAAAATTACTGGTAGAGCAGGAACTTGAAAAAAGTGAGGCAATTAATGATTATCTGGCAGATGAGATAGAAGCATCGCTTATTCAGGACAGAGAGAGAATATATGAGCTATCTACAGATGATAATAACAAAAAGAATAAGAATTTAGAAAGAGATATTAAAAAGACGGTCAACAGAAGGCTAGTATCTGTTGTTGTTGCATCTGTTATATGTGTGTTTGCAATAATTATGGTGATACAGTATATTATATCTCCAATAGTAGCTAGTCAATTTTATGACCCTACAAAGAAAACGGCTGGGCAAGAATATCAACTGGATTTGTCTTACGATTTAAAAGGTATCACTGAAGTATCAATGCCTGGGTATATTACGAGTTTTTCCCCAATTGTAGAAGATTTAGGCTTTGGCAAATATAATATAACATTCAATAGAAGAGATTTATTTACCAAGGAAAATGAAACCGTGGATACTTCTATTAATAAAGGTATGCGTAGTGTATCTTTTTTAGATGTTTTTCCTCATGATTATTTTGCATTTTCAGAATTTTGGAATAATGAAGAAGGATCTAGCGGATATCAAGATTCACTGGAGATGAAAAAATATACTTCTAATTTAGAAACCCAACATATGAAAGAATTACCATCTACATCATATATATCTGCGTGGGTTCGTTTTACCAATGACATGAGTATGGAAGAGTTATATAAATTAATTCGAGAACATAAAGAAGTGGATTTTAAATGGATTGCAATTCGAACAGCTAAAGCGCAAGGGCAACAGCTAATGGGATTTATAACGGATTCTAGTATTGATTCGGCAGAATCAGTAGATGAAGAAAAATACCCATTATTTCAATTAAATAGTAGGTGGAAGTTTCCTATATATGAACCGATTGAAGTATACATGGGAGAATTATATGAAATGCACTTTACTAGTCTTCTCAAATATCTTGTAGATCATAAAGAAGCTGTAGGGACGCTAGTTGGAAATACTAAGAATTATGATTATGAGAGTGCATTAACATATATTGAGGGAAATGGTATCACCACCTATGGTGCATTAATATATGGTGAAGCAGACGATTTATTAGAATTGTATGAATCGGGAACCATTATGACCTTTAATATTGACAATGTAATTGCTTCAAAATATATTCGCTAATTTTTTTATGATTACTTCTTTACCTATGTTATATATAGGTGTATAATAGAATATAGTTGTTAATAAAATAACAATGTATATATAAACAAAGAGAAATAAAAAATGAATAGTCGTGCTGACAACAAGGGTTAGCCCAAGTAAGAAGGCGAGTGAAATATATTTTATTGAAAAGTTACTTTAGCAAAAGTAATTTATTTTTGTTATTAGTAATTATAACAGGATTCTACCTGTTTATTCGATGATTCTTTTCCTTGCCATGTGGCAAGGATTTTTTTGTCCTTTTTAATCCTATAAGAAGTCCTCACTTTCTTAGCGAGGCGAAAAATAATTAAAAGAAAAGGGAGTAGACATGACCACAAATTGTAAAGTTCTCATTGATACTTTAGAAAAAGACCATGTATTAACGAAAGAAGAATTTATCTATTTACTAGAACATAAGACCGAAGATGATGTTTTGTACATAAAAGAAAAGGCAAGAAACATATCAAAATCTCATTTTGGCAATAAAGTTTATACAAGAGGATTAATTGAATTCTCTAATTACTGTAAGAATGATTGCTACTATTGCGGAATAAGAAAGAGTAATTTAAATGTCTGTCGTTACCGTTTAAGCAAAGAAGATATCATGAGTTGTTGTGACCAAGGGTATCAATTGGGTTTTCGCACTTTTGTATTACAAGGTGGGGAAGACATAAGATACACGGATGATGATTTTGTTGAGATAATTAATCGTATTAAGAATAAATACCCTGATTGTGCTATCACCTTATCCCTAGGTGAGAGAAGTTATGATTCCTTTAAGAGGTTAAAAGATGCTGGTGCAGATAGGTATTTACTAAGACATGAGACAGTAACCAAAGAGCATTATGAGAAATTACATCCAAGTAATTTAACCATAGAGAATCGTGTAAAATGTCTGTATGAGTTAAAAGATTTAGGATATCAAGTGGGAGCAGGTTTCATGGTTGGTTCCCCTTATCAAACTACGGAGCATATTGCTAATGATCTGTTATTTATTTATGAATTAAAGCCAGCTATGGTAGGTATAGGACCATTTCTTCCCCATCATGAAACACCTTTTGCAAATGAACAGAGGGGTTCCTATGAATTAACATTGTTCTTATTAAGTATATTAAGATTAATGCTTCCAAATGGCTTAATACCAGCTACTACGGCACTTGGAACCATTAATCCACTTGGTAGAGAGAATGGAATACTATCAGGAGCTAATGTAGTAATGCCTAATCTATCCCCTGTTACTGTGAGAAAACAATATGAATTATATGATAATAAAATATGTACTGGTGATGAGGCAGCAGAGTGTAAGGTATGCTTACATAATAGAATGAAAAAGATTGGATATGAAATAGTAAGTGAAAGAGGAGATTTTAACCCTCTAGGATAATAAATAGAAAGGTAAGTGTAATATTATGTATGACGTTAGATCAAAAAAAGCAGAAGAATTCATAGACCATGAGGAGATATTAGAAACCATCGCCTATGCAAAAGAGAATAAAAACAATGCTCCTTTAATAAGAAGTATTATAGAAAAAGCAAGAGAAATGAAAGGTATTACTCATAAAGAGGCTGCCGTATTATTAGAATGTAGTCTAGAAGAAGAGAATAAAAAAATATATGAACTTGCAAAAGAGATAAAGATGAAATTCTATGGTAACCGTATCGTAATGTTTGCGCCTTTATATTTATCTAATTATTGTGTAAATGGATGTGTATATTGCCCTTATCACTATAAGAATAAAAATATTTCAAGAAAAAAATTAACTCAGGAAGAAATTAAGAATGAAGTGATAGCTTTACAAGATATGGGACATAAACGTTTAGCACTTGAAACAGGAGAAGACCCAGAAAATAATCCAATTGAGTATGTTCTTGATAGTATTAAAACTATTTATTCAATAAAGCACAAGAATGGTGAAATTAGACGTGTTAATGTAAATATAGCAGCTACAACCGTTGAGAATTATAAAAAGTTAAAGGATGCTGGGATAGGTACTTATATTCTATTTCAAGAAACCTATCATAAAGAGAATTATGAAATGCTGCATCCAACAGGACCAAAGCACAATTATGCATATCATACAGAAGCTATGGATAGAGCCATGGAGGGTGGAATAGATGATGTTGGTATTGGTGTATTATTTGGTTTAAATATGTATCGTTATGATTTTGTTGGGTTATTAATGCATGCAGAGCATTTAGAAGCTTCTTTTGGAGTGGGACCTCATACGATAAGTGTTCCAAGAATACGACCTGCAGATGATATTAATCCAGAGGACTTTAAAGATGCAATATCTGATGAGATATTTGAGAAAATAGTAGCAGTACTTCGTATTACTGTACCATATACAGGTATGATTGTATCTACTAGAGAATCTAAAAAGACAAGGGAGAGAGCTCTTGAACTTGGAGTTACTCAACTTAGTGGTGGTTCAAAAACTAGTGTTGGTGGATATGCAGTAGAAGAAGAGGAAGAAGACAATTCAGCACAATTTGATGTTGAAGATAAGAGAACACTGGATGAAATTGTGAATTGGCTCTTAACTCTTGGGCTAATTCCAAGTTTTTGTACCGCTTGCTATAGAGAGGGAAGAACTGGGGACAGATTTATGAAGCTTGTGAAATCTGGTCAAATTGCAAACTGTTGTCAGCCAAATGCACTAATGACTTTAAAGGAATACTTAGAGGATTATGCATCTTCTGATACAAAGGTAAAAGGAGAAGCTATTATTAAAGAAGAGCTTAAACATATTACCAATGAAAAAGTACTAGAAAGAGCAATGAATTATTTAGAAGAGGTTAAAAAGGGTAAAAGAGATTTTAGATTCTAAAACAAATAATCTCAAATAACCCAGATTGGAGATTCATATGAGTTTAACTGGCACACCTAGAGCAAATCAGTTACATATAGGTATATTTGGAAAAAGAAACAGTGGTAAATCTACATTAATTAATGCAATTACAGGACATGAAACAGCCCTTGTATCTGATGTACCAGGAACTACAACAGATCCTGTGTATAAGTCCATGGAAATCTATGGACTTGGACCATGTGTACTTATTGATACTGCAGGATTTGATGATATTGGTGAATTAGGAGAAAAACGTGTTGAAAAAACAATTGGAGCTATGGATAAAACAGATGTAGCCCTTATTGTTTGTGTAGATAAAGATATAAAAGATGAACTTTTGTGGATAAAAAAATTACAAGAACAAAAGATACCTTACGTAATACTTGTGAATAAAGCAGATGAAATAACAGATGCAGGTGAAATTGCCAAGCTGTTTACAAAAGAATTAGGTGAAACACCTTTAATCATTAGTGGTAAACAAAAACAAGGTATTAAAGATATTACTGCAAGTATTATTAGAAAACTTCCAGAAGATTATGACGCCATTAGTATTGTAGGGGATTTAGTAGGTGAAGAAGATACTGTACTACTAGTTATGCCACAAGATATTCAAGCACCAAAGGGAAGATTAATATTGCCACAAGTCCAAACACTTCGTGAATTATTGGATAAAAAATGTCTTGTTCTTAGTTGCACCACGGATAAGCTTGATAAAGCATTAGCTTCAATGGTACATCCACCAAAACTTATTATAACGGATAGCCAAGTATTTAAAACTGTTTATGAGAAAAAACCAAAGGAAAGTATGCTAACCTCCTTTTCTGTATTGTTTGCTAATTATAAGGGAGATATTAATTATTATAAAGAAAGTGCTAAAGTAATTAGTACACTAACAGAGGATTCTAAAGTTTTAATTGCAGAAGCATGTACTCACGCGCCCCTTTCTGAAGATATAGGACGTGAAAAGTTACCTAAGATGTTACGTAATAAAGTAGGAGAAGGTTTAACCATAGATATTGTAAGCGGTGTGGACTTTCCAAACGACTTAACTTCCTATGATTTAGTGATACAATGTGGTGCATGTATGTTTAATCGTAAATATGTACTTAGTAGAATAGAGAGAGCGAAAAGTCAGGGAATACCCATGTCTAATTATGGAATAGTCATTGCATATTTATCAAATATTTTGGATAAAATTAATGTCTAATATGGGTAAATAGATTGTTT
>JAEWHU010000099.1 GCA_023387635.1 Bacillota bacterium | reverse complement strand
GATTAGAAGATTATAATGTAGCATTAAATGAAGAGATAGAATTAAATATTAGGGAAGTAGACAAACATAATTATATAGAAACCTTCGTTTTTTATTCTGCCACAAGAGCGCTTATGGAGAAGGAAGGCTTTGTATTTCGCAATGAATTTAGTAGTGAAGAAGATAAGAATAATTATGAAAGTAGATATAATGAGTTATATAATAGAATTCAAAAATCAATATACTATGAAGGATATCGTATCTATACTTCAATTGATTTAGATAAACAGAGTAAACTACAAGAAACAGTAGATGAAGCATTAAAGGACTTTGATGAAGTTAACCATGAGAATATCTATGCTTTACAAGGGGCAGCAGTATCAATTGATAATAGTAATGGAAAAGTAGTGGCTATTGTGGGAGGAAGATCTCAAGATACTATGGGTTATACACTAAACCGTGGATATCAAAGTTTTAGACAACCAGGAAGTGCTATAAAACCACTTATTGTATATACCCCTATTTTTGAAAGAGGATACTACCCAGACGATATAGTAGTAGATGAAAAATTTGAAGGTGGACCAACCAATTCAAATAATGTTTACTCTGGTCCAATAACCATTAGTAAAGCAGTAGAAGTGTCTAAAAATACAATTGCATGGAAGCTTTTTGAGGACTTAACTCCAAGAATAGGATTATCCTATCTATTAAATATGAATTTTGCAAAGATAGTTAGTAACGATTATTATCCAGCTGCTTCTTTAGGAGGATTTACAGTAGGTGTTAGTCCATTAGAGATAACCGCTGCCTTTGCAACTATTGAAAATGATGGAATCTATAGAGAACCAACTTGTATTATAGAGATAAGAGATGCTGCGGGTAATGTTATTGTTGGAGATAACAACAAAGAAAAAAGAATCTATGATGTAAATGCTGCAAGAATGATGACTAGTGTATTAACAGGAGTTATGACAAATGGTACAGGAAAAGGTCTTGGAGTAAAGGATATGCCAAGCGCTGGTAAGACAGGTACAACCAATGAAAAGAAAGATGGATGGTTTGTTGGATATACACCATATTATACTACAGGCGTTTGGGTAGGATACGATACACCAAGAGCTATGAGCGATTTATCTGGTGCCACTTACCCAGGAAGGATATGGAGGGACTACATGAATTCCATTCACACGGATTTAGTAAAAGAAACATTTCCACCATATCAAGATAGTAGGCCAAAACCAACCGCTACACCAACACCAACCCCTACGATTGAAGTTACTCCTACACCAACTGAAGAGGTAACACCAACTCCTACACCAGAAACACCAGAAACACCTGAAGTACCAGAAACACCAACTTATGCACCTACCACATCGCCAACACCTACAACAGCACCACCTGCAACAATACCACCAATCACAGAACCAGAGCCTACTAAGATTCCAACTGAGGCTCCACCAGAGGATGAGGGTATATGGGAAGATCCATACATTGATTGGGAAGATAATAATTTTGGTGATTAATAATCTAAATAAAAAAGGCTCAGACGAATACTAGTCTGAGCCTTTATAAAATACATAACTATTTATTATTATATTTGTTTAGTACCGCTTGAATACGTTCTGTAGGGTTAAGTAATTTACTTATAGATGCATCATGATTTAAAGTATCTATCATTAAAGCAATATATTTACTCATATCTACACTTATATAATAAGGTCTTTGTAATAATTCTTCTGGTTGGTATACTAAGTTAGTAGTAAGAACGCGGTAAATTAATCCTTGTTCATAGGCTTCATCAAACTTAGCAAGGCCATTTGTAAACAATCCAAAAGTAGAAGCAACAAAAATTCTGCCAGCCTTTCTACGCTTTAACTCTTTCGCCACATCGATCATACTTTCCCCAGAAGAGATCATATCATCAATGATTAGAACATCTTTTCCTTCAATATCAGTACCTAAGAATTCATGTGCAACTATAGGATTACGACCATTAACGATAGTAGTGTAATCACGACGTTTATAGAACATACCAAGATCAACACCAAGAACGTTAGCAAAATATACAGCACGTCCCATAGCACCTTCATCTGGGCTGATAATCATCATATGTTCCGCATCTATTGTCAAATCATCTACATTTTTTAATAAATACTTGATAAATTGATAAGTAGGTTGTACGGTTTCAAAACTTTTTAAAGGAATTGCATTTTGAACACGTGGATCATGAGCATCAAATGTAATAATACTTTCAACACCCATACTTGTTAATTCTTGTAATGCAAGAGCACAGTCAAGTGACTCTCTAGAAGTTCTTTTATGTTGCCTACTTTCATATAAGAAAGGCATAATTACGGTAATTCTTCTTGCTTTACCGCCAACTGCCGCTATGATTCTCTTTAAATCCTGGTAATGGTCATCTGGTGACATGCGGTTTGTATGCCCACATACAGAATAGGTTAAACTATAATTGCATACGTCCAAAAGTAAGTATAAGTCAGAACCACGTACAGATTCTTTGATTACACCTTTTGCTTCCCCTGAACCAAATCTAGGACAGCGTGCATCAATAAGATAGGAATCACGTTGGTAACCAGCAAATGCAATAGTAGATGTGTGTTCATTTGTTCTCTCATTACGCCACTCTACGATGTAATCATTTACTTTTTGCCCAAGAGATTTACTGCTTTCTAAGGCAATAATCCCTAAATTACCAAATGGAATCGTTTCAAAGCTATTTTCTTGCTGCGGCATTTTATTGACCTCCAATGATATGTGTTTGTTTAATTGTAAAATGTCCATTAACGTTATACCATTAACCAAATAGTTAGTCAAGGTTAAATTAAGACAAACTGTAAAATAAATTAAAGTTTCTTGAAACGGATATCTTCTCCAATTATTTTTAATAATGTGTAATTGCTGGCAATTCTCGAAAATATTCGTTCACTATACATATTCTTAATATCATTAATATTATAATTTGTTGAGATAATAGTTGATTTATTTCTTAAGTAACGTTCGTTAATGCATAAATAAAGTTGAACATTAACAAAAGTGTTATTTAATTCTGTTCCTAGATCATCAATAATGAGCAAATCACAATCTAAGATATAATCAAATTGTGCCTGAAAATCCTTGGTATTATCCCCATTATTAAATTTTATTTTTTCAAACAAATCAAAAAGTTGGAATGCAGTTAAATATATAACTGTATGTCCACTAGCTAGAAGTTCACTGGCAATACAATTGGCCATAAAAGTTTTACCTACACCTGGATTACCTACAAAGATTAAGTTATCTACCTGTGTGTCAAAATCACGAATAAATTCTTTACATCTGTTATAAATATTCTCCATATTATTTCTAGGAGAAAGACGAATAGTAGGATCGATATAATCATTTGTGTAATAATCAAATGAAAAGGTTGAAAAATTTTCTTTTTCTAAAATCTTTTTTAAATTAGATTGTTCATATATTTCATCGATAATTGCTCGCTTTAAACAAGAACATTTCTCTTTATCAACATAACCAGTATCTTTACATTGACAACAATCATAGGTCAGATCTAAATAATTTATGTCATACCCATGTTCTAATAACAGTTTCTTTCTCTTGGCTGAAACTAAGTTTATTGTTTCTTGCAATGTTTGAATCACAGAGTCATCGCCCATTAGAGATAGTTTTGCGCTTTTCATCGAAGCTGATATTAGTTCATCATCGATTTTCTTCATTTCTGGGATAACATTATAGATTTCCTCTTTACGATTATTTAGTGCATGTTTATTTTTTTGTTGTCTATAATCATATTCACGAAGAATTTTATTATATTGTGAGTTTGACAATAACATAGTAATCTCCTTAATGTAATGAATAGCTATAGTAATTATTTGGTTTATGTATAGCTAACGGTGTATGGTTTTACTTTTTTCTAATAATTTTTGTTCTAAGGAATTATAGTCATCTTCCGTGTAATTACGTTGCGGGAATGCATTAAATCGATTATTAGGTGAAGCTTTCGCAGACTGAGCCGTTTTGTTGTTTGATCTTGTTGCCGCCATACGTTTATGGTCTTCATCAAGACTTGCTACATGACTTAATTCTTTCACGCCCTTTTTATACCAATTTTCTAGTATTTTATCAGCATATTTAAAGTCAGGCTTTTGTGTTGCAAGAATTGTTCTATTACATGCCTCTACAATAATATCAATGGAAAAGAGATATTTGTTTAGCCATTTGTTTATATATTGTTTTTCTACTTGCCCAGGTGAACGATTTAAGCCAAATGCTTTGTTAACTGCATTATAGTTACTGTTATATATTGCAGTGGAAGCTTCTGCTTTTTCTACGGTGTCAATACCTTCTTCAGCCCATGATAAAGCAACTGCCTCAACATAGGATGGATTCTTCTTGTTTTTTGATACACAATACTCATATAAATACATGATTAATTCGGTTGAAAAACCAAGGCTTTCGTATAGATACAAAATTAGTTGAAGGTCCATAGGCTTTATTAATCGATCTAAATATATTTCGATTATATTTAGAAGCCATTTCACTTCATCAGTATTTGTTAATTGTTTTATTTGTGCTTCGGAATAAGTTGGTTTTTCAAATGTATTATTCATATTCACATTTGTATTGGGATACATATTTGTTTCAGAATATAATTCAGAATGAAATTCTTTCTCTTGTGTAATTTCTTCTTCAAAATTAGGTGTGGGAGAGGTGGTTGCTAGTGCAATTTCTTCAAGTGAAGAAACTTCTTCAAGTGAAGAAGTGTTATTAAGGTCATTAATATTATTTATGGTAATCGATGTTATTTCGTCTTTGTCACTTCTAACAAGAGATATTAAGCTTACTTTCTCCCAGTAGCATAAAGCTCTTATAATATCCTTTTCGGTTTCGTCTAATTTATCTGCAATGGCTGATATGGAGACCAGCATGTCATCATTACTATTAATACATCTAAGTAAATATATATAAACTTTTACGTATGTCCCATTTGCTGATGGCATATAATTATCTATAAATACATTGGGTATTATCGTAGTACTAGATATGCTATTTGAACTTAACTTAATTGTACTCATTTTTTCATTAACCTCACATCTTCCTTTGTCACGGTCATTATAACACAGGTCCAAACATAAGGAAATAGGCTATTTTATTGGGAGTGAGGCAGTGGATACTTATGTGGATATTGTGGATAAAGTGGATAGATTGTTAAAGGATTGTCATGTTCATACTATAAAACGTAGAAAAGTCCTTAAGAACGTGGATTTTAGGACAAGCATAAAAATTAGTGTAAAGAACATTATGTGAACTAAAAAATCCACAGCCTTATCAGGACAAAATTGTTGATAAGGTTGTGGATAATGTGGATAACTATAATCCTAAGATGGATTCTCCAATAGAAACAATGTCTCCGGCACCCATAGTTATCAACAAGTCACCGTTAGTACAATGTTGTAATAAAAATTTTTCAATTTCATTAAAGTTTGGAATATAATAAGCTTCTTTACCAAGTTTAACTAATTCATCTACTAAATCTTTAGAAGATATATTTAATGTATTCTTTTCCCTTGCAGCATAAATATCAGCTACGATAATTTTATCTGCACCAGTTAAGGAAAGGGCAAATTCCTTTAAAAACGCTTTCGTCCTTGTATAGGTGTGTGGTTGGAAAACGCACCAAATATCTTTGTGAGGATAATTTTTTGCTGCAGTTAATGTAGCGGATACCTCAGTTGGATGATGTGCATAGTCATCAATAATTGTTACTCCATTAATTACACCTTTTTTCTGAAAACGTCTGTCCGTGCCTTTGTAAAGTAACAAGGCATCTTTAATAACACTTAATGGGATATTAAGATTTCTTCCAAGTGCGATAGATGGTAAGGAATTTGAGATATTATGAATTCCAACGACACTAAGTTCAATGCGTGTAAGAAATACGCCATTTTCAAGAAGATCATAGGAGCCATGACCAAATTCATTATAGGTAATATTGGCTGCACTGTAATGCAAGGTGGCATTAGGAGCAGCAGACACGGTGTCATTAACACTATAAGTAATAACGTTACATGGAAGGGACTCTGTAAAATAAGATACGTTTGGTATGTCGTTATTTATTATAAGTAATCCATCAGCTGGTAATTCGTTTGCAAATAAGCGGAAGGAGTTTCTTATATCATCAATATCTTTAAAGAAATCTAGATGATCCTCTTCCACATTTAATATAATACTGCTAGTTGGTTTGAATTTTAAAAAGCTATTGGTATATTCACATGCTTCAGTGATAAAAGTCTTGGACTTACCAATCCTTATGCTACCATGTATATTTTCTAATATACCACCTACAGATATGGTAGGGTCTAAATTACCTTCAAGTAAAATTAAAGAGAGCATTGAGGTAGTAGTAGTTTTTCCATGTGTTCCTGAAACAGCGATGGAATTTGTGTAGTTTAGCATTACCTGACCAATAAGTTCTGCTCTATCCATAATAGGAATATTTCTTTTTAAAACTTCTTGATATTCTTCATTATCTGGCTTAATCGCAGCAGTATATACTACTAAATCTATATCGTTAGTTATATTAGAGGCTTTTTGTCCGTACATTATAGTAATTCCTAAGGACTCTAAATGAGTACAAATCTTACTAGTTTTAGCATCTGAACCACTTACAGTAAATCCCATGGTATGTAATAGTTCTGCTAGGCCGCTCATACTAATACCACCTATGCCGATAAAATGTACTTTTACTTTGTTGTTAAAATTAATTTGATACATATAACACTTCCTATTCTATTCTATTTATTTTCTAATTTGGTATATCGAAATAATTCTTAGTTTGAACCTTATCTACATAATAGACATAAGGTTTTTGAATGAGTAACGTAGTAGACCCTTTATATTGCCTTTAATCTTAGACGATACTCTGTAGCCTACTTGTTATTATAATCATTTCACATAAAAATACAATGAAATTTTAATAACAAGCATATATCAATAATAAGTAATAATCTTTAAGATATGTAAAATTGTAGTAATGGAAGCTTGATTTCATAAATACAATATAGAGATACCTTAATTATATGCTGATGTAATAAGTATTACACAAAAATTATATAAAATGCCACAAAAAATATAAAAATTTATTATTTTTTTGTAAAATTTATTCACTTTTTTGTAAATCAATGGTATAATGGTATCAATAAACAACAAGAGGTGATTACGTGATTAAAAAAGAAATGATTGCAATGCTTCTTGCAGGGGGGCAAGGTTCAAGACTTGGTGTACTTACGTCAAATGTTGCTAAACCTGCAGTTTCTTTTGGCGGAAAATATAGGATTATTGATTTTCCTCTTAGTAATTGTATTAATTCAGGTGTTGACACCGTAGGGGTATTAACTCAATATCAACCACTAAGATTAAATACTCACATTGGAATAGGTATACCTTGGGATTTAGACAAAAACGTCGGGGGAGTATCTATATTACCACCTTATGAAAAAAGTAATAATAGTGAATGGTATACAGGAACTGCCAATGCTATCTATCAGAATTTAGGTTATATGGAATATTACAATCCAGAGTATGTATTAATTCTAGGTGGTGACCATATCTACAAGATGGATTACGAGGCTATGTTAGATTTTCATAAGGAAAATGGCGCGGATATTACTTTAGCAACCATTCCTGTACCCCTTGAAGAAGCAAGCCGCTTTGGAGTTGTTATTACAGATAAGAACAAACAGATAATCGAATTTGAAGAAAAACCAAGGAATCCTAGAAGTAATTTAGCGTCCATGGGAATATACATATTTACTTGGAAAATATTAAAAGAAGCACTAATTACGTTATCAGAACAAAAAGGTTGTGATTTTGGTAAGCATATTATCCCATATTGCCATAGTAGAGGAAACAAAGTATATGCCTACGAGTACAATGGATATTGGAAAGACGTTGGAACATTAATTTCTTACTGGGAATCCAATATGGAATTGATAGATTTAATACCAGAGTTTAATTTGTATGAAGAGTTTTGGAAGATTTATACCAAGAGTGATGCCATACCTCCAACCTATATAGGAGAACAAGCTGTAATAGATAAAGCAGTTATTGGAGAAGGTGCAGAGATATATGGTGAGGTTCATAATTGTGTAATCGGAACAGGCGTAATTATTGGACATGGTGTAATCGTAAAAGATTCCATTATTATGAAAGGTAGTGAAATTAAAGATGGTACAAGAATCTACAAAACAATTGTAGCAGAAAATGTAGTAATTGGATCCAATTCTATACTTGGTACATTTGATAATATACCTAATACGAAAGAACCTCATATTTACGCTCATGAATTAGTGACCATTGGTGAAAATACTGTGATACCAGGTAATGTTTCTATTGGTAAAAATACAGCAATCTCGGGTATTACCATAATTGAAGATTATCCAGGTGGAATTTTAGCAAGTGGTGAATCATTAATAAAGACAGGTGCGTAAAGTGAATTGAAAATCAATTCACTTAGCAGAATGGAGATTAATATGAGAGCATTAGGTATTATTTTAGCTGGTGGAAATAATAATAAGATGGGGGAACTGTCTAACAAAAGAGCAATTGCCGCATTGCCTATTGGAGGCAGCTATAGAGCTATTGATTTTGCACTTAGTAATATGACCAATTCTCATATACAAAAAGTTGCTGTTTTTACCCAATACAATGCGAAGTCTTTAAACGAACATTTAAATTCTTCAAAATGGTGGGACTTTGGTCGTAAACAAGGAGGATTGTTTGTATTCACACCTACTATAACAGCTGACAATAGCTATTGGTATCGTGGTACCGCAGATACCATGTATAAAAATCTAAGTTTTTTAGTAAATAGTCATGAGCCATATGTAGTAATAGCATCTGGTGATGGGGTATATAAATTAGACTATAATAAAGTACTTGAATACCATATAGAAAAAAAGGCAGATATCACAGTGGTATGTAAAGAGCTTATGTCTGGAGAAGAAACAAGTAGATATGGTATACTTAACTTAGATGAGGATGGAAGAATTACTGAGTTTGAAGAAAAACCTTTAATAAGTAGCTCTAACATCATTTCCACAGGTGTTTATATAATACGTAGAAGATTACTAATTGAGCTATTAGAAAAATCTTCAAGCGAAGACAGATATGATTTTGTAAAGGACATATTAATTCGTTATAAAAATTTAAAAAAGATTTATGGTTATAAACTTAATTCTTATTGGAGTAATATTGCTACAGTAGAAAGTTACTATAGAACAAATATGGATTTCCTAAAGAAAGAAACTAGAGATTATTTCTTCAAAGAATATCCGGATATATATTCAAAAATTGATGATTTACCTCCAGCCAAATTCAACGATGGATCTTTTGTGAAAAATAGTATTGTATCAAGTGGTTGTATCGTGAATGGAACGGTTGAAAATAGTGTTGTATTTAAAAAAGTATATATAGGAAACAACTGTACGATTAAAAATTCTATTATTCTTAATAATGTATATATTGGTGATAATGCTCATGTAGAAAATTGTATTGTAGAAAGTCGAGGTACAATAAAGGGTGATTCAACGTATATAGGTGATGTAAATCAACTTAAAATTGTAGTTGAAAAGAATAATAGACATTTTATATAACAGAGTAAGTAAGCGCTACGCATCTTATCTAGTGTAGGCAAGAGTTGATGTTACATAACAAACAATATAATGATAATACTTAAAGGGGGATGTACAAATGCAAATCACAGATGTACGGATTAGAAAAGTTACAAAAGAGGGAAAGATGAAAGCTGTGGTATCAATTACTATGGACAATGAATTTGTTATTCATGACATAAAAGTAATTGAGGGTGAAAAAGGTCTTTTTATAGCTATGCCAAGTCGCAAGGCAGGGGATGGAGAGTATAGAGATATTGCACACCCTATTAATTCAGAAACTAGAGATAAGATTCAAAGAATCATACTTGAAAGTTACGAAGTAGCAGCTGATGAATACGAAGAAGTAGAGAAATAATAAAAGGGGGTGTTGTATTTGGCTATTTAAGTCATTTATAACACTCCTTTTTCTTTTTGTTATTTGTATAGAATTATAAGGTTATGAGGATAATTAAAATAAACATAAAACTATTGCGATAGATTTTAGTATGGAATATAATAGATTAATAGAAACTGCACAATGACTATTGTGTAGGGTAGTGGTATGCCCTTTTTTAGATAAATTGAAAATCAATTTACTTAGCAAATATTGTGCTGAGGCCCAAATTCGCGGTGGGAAGAATGGAGATAGATATGTACATTATAGTAGGACTTGGTAATCCAACAAATAAATACGATGGAACTAGACACAATATTGGATTTGATGTCATAACAAGGATGTCAGATGATTATAATATTCCATTAGATATAAATAAACACAAAGCTATATGCGGAACTGGATATATTGAAGGTGAAAAAGTAATACTTGCAAAGCCTCAGACATATATGAATCTTAGTGGAGAAAGTGTAAGAGCGTTGGTTGATTTTTATAAAGTAGATTTAGATAATATTATTATAATATATGATGATATTAGTTTGGATGTTGGTAAACTAAGATTAAGAACAAAAGGTAGTGCAGGTGGTCACAATGGTATAAAGAGCATTATTGCGCATTTAGGAACAGAAAGTTTTCCAAGAATAAAAGTAGGGGTTGGTGACAAACCATCAGGATGGGATCTAGCAGATTATGTGTTATCCCGTTTTACAAAAGAAGAAGATGAGATTATAAGAGAGGTTCTAAAGAAATCTTCTTTAGCAGCAAAGACCATTATAAAAGATGGAATGGATACTGCAATGAATTTATATAATAAAAAATAATTGATATGGATAATTGATAGGAGGTTAAGTCTTGAATACCTTTACAAAACCTTTAAAGGAACTAAAAGAATTTAATGACATCATTACAAACTTAAAATTAAAAAACACACCAGTTCAGGTTACTGGCTGTATAGACTCACAAAAATGTCATCTCATTAGTGGCCTTTCTGAGGGATATCCGTGGAAATTAATCATAACTTATAGTGATGCAAAAGCCAAAGAAATATATGAGGATTATAAGTTATATGATAAGAATGTGTACTTTTATCCTGCAAAAGATATTATTTTCTACAGTGCAGATATTCATGGTAATGCAATAGTAAGAGAGAGATTAAAGATATTAAAAAGATTAATTGAAAAAGAACCTATTACTGTTGTTACTACTTTAGATGGTGGAATGGACAGAATTCTTCCACTTAATTTTTTAGAAAAAAGAGTTATTACAATGAAAGAAGGCGGGTCACTTAACTTAACCAAAATGCAGAGTGATTTAGTACACTTAGGTTATGAGAGGCAAGGACAAGTGGAAGGACCTGGTGAATTTGCCGTTCGTGGAGGTATCTTAGATATTTTTCCTCCAACAGATGAATGTCCTTATCGTATTGAATTATGGGGAGATGAAATTGATTCTATTCGTTCTTTTGATATTAATAGTCAACGTTCCATTGAAAGATTAGAAGAAGTTAACATTTACCCTGCAGCAGAAATGATTTTAGATGAAGATAGAGTGTCACTTGGCCTAAAGAAAATTGAAGAAGAACGAATCCAATATGTAAAGGGCCTTAGAGCTTCCATGAAGACGGAAGAAGCGAAACGAATTAATGACATTATAGATGAGTTTAAAGAAAACATACAAAATTTTAGTGGTTCCATTGGTATTGATAGTTATGTAAAATATTTTTATGAAAGCACTATATCCTTTTTTGATTATTTTAATGGGGAAAATAGTTTAGTTTTTGTTGATGAACCCCATCGTATCTTAGAAAAAGGAGAAGCGGTAGAAACTGAGTTTCGCGAGGGAATGATTGGTAGAATTGAAAAAGGTTATATTCTACCAGGACAAAGTGATTCCATATATGGATACAAAGAATTAATTGCCAATTTAGGCAGAAAGAATATTTTATTACTTAGTACCATGGATTTAAAAGTTAATTTATTTACGGTGAAGAGTAAATGGGATTTTACCGTTCGTTCTGTGAATCCATATAATAATAACTTTGATATATTAGTAAAAGACCTTCAGAAGTGGAAAAAAAGTGGGTACCGAGTTCTACTATTATCTGCTTCAAGAAGTAGAGCAAAAAGATTAAGTGAAGATTTAAGAGACCATGAGCTAAACGCATTTTATAGTGAGGATATGGACCGTGTTATACAAAAAGGTGAAATAATGGTTGCCTACGGTAGTCTTCACAAAGGCTTTGAATACCCTTTGATCAATTTTGTAATTATATCAGAAAGTGATATTTTTGGTGTAGAAAAGAAAAAAAGGAAAAAGATTAAAGAGTATGATGGTAAGAAGATTCAAAGTTTTACTGATCTTAATGTAGGTGATTATGTCGTACATGAGAATCATGGACTTGGTATCTATAGAGGTATTGAAAAAATTGAAGTTGATAAAGCCACTAAAGATTATATTAAAATAGAGTATGGTGGGGGAGGCGTGTTGTATATTCTTGCAACAGGCCTTGATGTGATACAAAAATATGCTGGAGCGGATGCAAAGAAGCCAAAGCTTAATAAACTAAACTCACCAGAATGGAAAAATACTAAAACAAGGGTTAAAAGTGCAGTTAAAGAAATTGCAAAAGAACTAGTAGAATTATATGCCAAGCGGCAAGCCCAAGAAGGTTATCAATTTGGTCCGGATACTGTATGGCAACAAGAGTTTGAAGAGATGTTTCCATACGAAGAGACTTACGATCAATTACGTGCCATAGAAGATGCTAAAAAAGATATGGAAAGTAAGAAGATCATGGATCGCTTAATATGTGGTGACGTTGGATATGGTAAAACAGAGATTGCAATTCGTGCTGCATTTAAAGCAGTAGCCGATGGAAAGCAAGTTGTATATTTGGTACCTACTACCATACTAGCACAACAACACTATAATACCTTTGTTCAACGAATGATGGATTTTCCAATTAGTATCGATATGCTTTCACGTTTTAAAACACCAGCTCAGCAAAAAAATGTAATTGAAAGAGTGAAAAAAGGTAGTCTTGATATATTAATTGGTACCCATAGAGTTTTATCAAAAGATATTGAGTTTAAAGATCTAGGTTTATTAATAATAGATGAAGAACAACGATTTGGTGTTACTCATAAAGAAAAGATTAAACAGATGAAGGGCGATGTAGATGTACTTACACTTACAGCAACGCCAATTCCAAGAACACTTCATATGAGTTTAATAGGAATAAGAGACATGAGTGTTCTAACAGAGCCACCAGTGGACAGATTACCAATTCAAACCTATGTGCTAGAACATAACGATGAAATTATTAGGGAGGCTATTAATCGTGAGCTCTCTAGAGATGGGCAAGTTTACTATGTGTATAATAGGGTAAATGGTATTGATGAAGTTGCGGGTAAAATAGCCAAATTAGTACCAGAAGCTAATGTAGCATTTGCTCATGGGCAAATGAGTGAAAGAGAATTAGAAAAAATTATGTTTAATTTCATTAATGGTGAAATTGATGTATTAGTTTCTACTACAATCATTGAAACAGGGCTTGATATATCCAATGTAAATACAATGATTATTGATGATGCAGACAGACTTGGGCTTTCCCAGTTATATCAGCTAAGGGGGCGTGTTGGTCGATCTAATAGAACGTCTTATGCTTTTTTAATGTATAAAAGAGATAAAATGTTAAAAGAAATTGCTGAAAAAAGGTTGCAAGCCATTAAAGAATTTACGGAGCTTGGTTCTGGATTTAAGATAGCCATGAGAGATCTAGAAATTAGGGGAGCTGGTAATTTACTTGGTGCACAACAAAGTGGTCATATGGAAGCTGTTGGGTATGATTTATATTGTAAAATGTTAAATGATGCAGTTAGACAATTGAAGGGACTTGGTGAGTTAGAAGAGACCTTTGATACCACAGTGGACATGGATATTGATGCATTTATTCCTGCAACCTATATAAAATCCGAATTTCAAAAGCTTGATGTATATAAGAGAATTGCTGAGATTGAGAATGAAGAAGAGTTCCTTGATATGCAAGAAGAATTATTGGATAGATTCGGGGATATGCCAGCTAGCGTAAATAACTTATTAAATATAGCTTATATCAAATCTATATGTAAAAAGGTATATATTGTGTCTTTAGTTTATAGAAATGATGAGATAAAATTAGTAATGTATTCAAAAGCAAAATTAAAAGTAGATAAGTTTCCAGTTCTAATTAAAAAGCATGAACCACATTTGAAACTTGTTCCAGAAGCAAATCCATACTTTATTTATTCACTCAATAAATCAGGAAAAAGTCGGGCCATAACAGCTGTAAACTTATTTGAATTAATTCGTAACTTGTTGGCGGATTTTACAACTTTAGTTGATAATGAATCAAAGTAGTGATGGTGATTTACAAACCTGGTAGGAAGGAAAAGGGCATTTTGATGAAAAAGATTATGAAAAAACTTACATGGATTACTTTATTAATAATGTGTATTACCATTAGCAGTGGTTGCTCTGATAAAAATAAAGAAGTAGGCATACAAACAGATGCAGTAACTGATGATGGGGCAAGTCAGGTAGAGCCTACGGTTAAAGTAGATGAAGATGATTACAAACGATTAGTGGTAACTGTAGGTGATAATAAAGTATACTACAGTGAAGCTATGATCTATTTTCAGTATATAAAAGCGAAATATGAATCCTATTTTGGCGATGAAATATGGACCTATGATTTTGGCGGACAAACGTTTGAAGAAATGGCAAAAGAAGAAATCATGAATATGATTACTCAAACTAAAATCATTAGTAGTAAAGCATCAGAGTATAATGTGGTATTAACAGAGGAAGAGGAAAATAGTATCAGGGTGAATGCCACTAACTTCCTAGATGGTGTTACAGAAGAGGATAAACTTTTATATGGGTTTACTCAGGAAATAGCAGAGCAATTCTATCGTGATAATAAATTATATGAAAGAGTTTATGATGCTGTGACTATAGATGTGAATACGGAAGTTCCAGATGAGAATGCGAAGCAAATTACAATACAATATGTATATGTACCTACTGTTACAGAAGATGAATCAGGAGTAGTGACTAATTTTAGTGATGAAGATAAAGCAAAAGCATTAGCAAAAGCCAAAGAGTTATTAGAAAAAGCAAAAGAAACCGATAACTTTTTACAATTTGCCCAGAGTAATTCAATTTCAAAAGAAGTAGAAAAAACATTTGGTAAAACAGATGATGGAATTAGTTTTAGAGATGATGCTTTTAAGTTAAAGACAGGTGAGTTAAGTGATATCATAGAAACAGAGGAAGGGTATTATATCTTATATTGTGTAACGGATTTTAATGAGGATGCAACACGAGAAAAGAAAGAAAGTATTATAGCTAAGAGGCAAAATGAGTATTTCCAAAACTTGTTCAAAGAATGGGCGTCAGATGAAAAAATTGACGTAAAAGAAAAAGTTTGGTCCTCTATGAGATTGGTAGCAGCTACTGAGAAAGAAACTGCAGAAGAATAATTTACTCAAATATACTTCATATAATGAGACATAATAGGATGCCAGAAAAAGTATCCATAGAATGATTAGGGGCAGGTAATGCACTTAATATATAGTCTAAAATGGAGGTGTGCATATGATGATATTAATAAAACAAAATTGTAAAATTGTTTTATTATCTCAATCATAGCACACCTCCATTTTATATATTACCTAGATTATTACTATTATATGGTGGTTAATTTAATTTCTATTTTATACATAATATAAATTGTCGGATGGATAGATAGGATCACAAGTCACATCGATTCCTAAATCCCTTAATAGTTGTTCGCTACTTTTATTAAGCATTACTGTTGCATGGGCTTGTACCCCTTTTAGTTCTTGAAGTTTTTCATATGCTAATTGAGCTGTTGGATTAGTTACAGCGCAGATGCTTAATGCTATAAGAATTTCATTGGCATTTAAAGTAGTGATTTTATTAGTAAAAGTATCTGATTTTAATTTTTGTATGGTATTTAGGATCAGTGGTGATAATAAATAGATCTCATCAGTTAATCCTGCCATATGTTTTATTGCATTTAAGATGGCAGCTGAGCAACAATCCATAAGCCCGGAACCTTTTCCTGTAATTATAGTATTATCATGTAATTTAAATGCAATTACAGAGGATACTTCACAATCAGGTACCAAAGCTTTTAATTTGGCTATATATTCTCTAGCAGGAGCAACGGGAGCTCTATCTTCTTGTTTTAGATCTAATTCTTCCATAATAACTTTCATACGATTTAAACATTCTTCGTCTACTAGCCCTTTTTTGAAGTCGCAAGCAGTAGAGAAATATCTTCGTATTATCTCTTGCTTTGAGGCATCAGCAACAATGTTATCGTCAGTAATTCCAAAGCCTACACGGTTTACACCCATGTCGGTAGGGGATTGGTAGATAGATTCTTTTCCGGTAATTTTCTCGATAATACGTTTGATTACGGGAAACATCTCAAGATCCCTGTTATAATTAATTGCAACTTCGTTATAACGTTCAAAATGGAAAGAGTCAATCATATTTACATCTTTTAGATCTACAGTAGCTGCTTCATAAGCAATATTTAATGGGTGCTTAAGTGGAACATTCCATACAGGGAAGGTTTCAAATTTTGAGTAACCAGTTGTTTTACCATGTTTATGTTCATGGTATAGTTGGTTTAAGCAAGTTGCTAATTTACCGCTTCCAGGACCTGGGGCAGTAACAACAACGATTTTTTTTGTTGTTTCAATATATGGATTCTTACCATATCCTTGTTCACTAACTATGGTGTCTACATCTGCAGGATAGCCTTCAATTGCTACGTGGGTATAAACCTTTATATTTCTTCTTTTTAGTTTATTTATAAACATTGTAGTGGCAGGTTGTCCAGCAAATCTAGTTATTACTACGCTATTAACTAATAGTCCATAAGTGCGTAAATCATCTATTAGTCGAAAAACATCCATATCATAGGTAATTCCAAAATCACCACGTACTTTGTTACGTTCTATATCACCTGCATAAACACAGATAATTATTTCTGCATCATCTTTTAATTTTTGAAGTAGTTTTATCTTTGCATCTTCATCAAAGCCTGGAAGAACTCTCTTTGCATGCTTATCTCCAATTAGTTTACCGCCAAACTCTAAATATAATTTATCGAAATTGTTTACACGTTCTAAAATGTATTTCGATTGTTCTTCTATATATTTTTTCGGATCAAATCCTGTTTTCATGACATGTAGCTCCTTTGTAATACTGGATATTTTCTGTGGATAATATATTTATTAATACACATTATTCCCTATAGTATAGCATATTAAAAGTCCAATTAATAGTATGTTGAAAAGTATTTTCTATGAAAATTATTGTAAATTTAAAATAAAATAATATACGTTAATTGACAAAGGAAAATTTTGGTGATAATCTGAAATGAACAATTAATAATAGAAATATAATTAATTGCGAAACTTCTAAATTGTTAATATTTCATATGAGGTTCATACAATTCCGGAGCGGAATTAAAGCGAATTCTCGCTAAGCGGAATGAGCGCCATCGCGGAGGAATTAGTATGAAGTGCATATGAATTTCGTATAAATAAAGAGTTTCGCAATTACTTATATGTGATTATAGGTTGAAGGGAGCAAGCCACATGATTGAAGTTAAAGATTTGACAAAGGTATATAAGCTTACAAAAAAGCAAATGACCGAGCAAAAGACAAAGAAAAACATGAAAATTGCAGCGAGTGATATAACTTTTATAGCAAAAGAGGGTGAAATTTATGGACTGCTTGGACCCAATGGAGCAGGTAAAACTACGACTCTAAGATGTATAGCTACCCTACTAAAGCCAACAAAAGGTAGTATTACCGTAAATAATTACGATACCATAAAAGAACCAGAAAAAGTTCGAGAGTCAATTGCATTTTTAACTAATGAAATTAAGTTAGATCCTCATTTTTCACCAAAAGATATGTTTCGATTTTTTGGTAAACTTCACAAAATCCCTGAGGGTATCATAGAAGAAAGAAGAAAAAAACTATTTTCTTACTTTGGAATTACAGAATTTGAAGATAAAAAAATTGAAGAATTATCAACTGGAATGAAACAAAAAGCTTCTATAGCAGTTAGCTTAGTGCATGATCCTAATGTTGTAATCTTTGATGAGCCAACAAATGGTTTAGATGTTGTAACAGCAAGGAGTGTAACGGACTATTTAAAATTATTAAAAAAAGAAGGAAAAACTATAATTGTATCAACCCATATTATGTCTGAAGCAGAGAAACTTTGTGATAAAATTGGCATAATTATTACTGGGCGTAAGGTATTAGATGGAACACTCACACAAATCTTAGAAGAAACAAAGAGTGAAGATTTAGAGGATGCATTTTTCAAACTTTATAAACAGCATAGTGGGGAGGAAAAGTAAAGTGAGTGGAGTAAAATATATTATTGAAAAAGAGCTAAAAAGAGTATTTACAGACAAAAAGCTAATTGTTAGTTTGTTCATTATGCCAGCTATCTTAATTATTGGTTTGTACTACTTAATGGGCCAGTTACAATCTACCATGAGTAATGATATTAAAGAACATGTCTCAAGGGTATATATACAAAATGAACCAGAAGGTTTTAAAAATTTACTCAATAAATACCAATACAATGCTGATGTAACTTACTTAGACAAGACATCGGATATATCGGACATAAAGAAAAGTATTTTGGAAGGTGAGATTGATTTATTAGTTGTGTTTGAAGATGCATTTCTAGAAAAAATAAATAACACGAATGAAGTAATTGTTCCTGAAGTAAAAACTTACTATAATGATTCTGAAGATTATTCCATTGTAGCTAGGACTAATTTTGTTGAAGGTATTCTTAATCTATATAGACAAGAATTATTAATGGAACGTTTTGGTGATATAAATTTAATCAGTATCTTTACCATTGATAAAGACCCATCTACGTCGGTATTAGTGGATAGAGAAAAAGCAAGTGGAAAGTTTTTGGGGATGCTATTGCCTTACTTTTTGACCATGATGTTATTTCAAGGAGCTATGAGTCTAGGAATTGATGCAATCACAGGAGAAAAAGAGAGAGGAACAATGGCTAGCATGCTTTTAACCCCTCTTAGAAGAAAAGAAATAGTAGTAGGTAAAATTATATCCATAGCTATACTTGCCTCTCTATCTGGATTAGTATATGCAGTATCTATGGTTGTTTCTATGCCAATTATGTTAAAGGGAACCTTAGGAGATAATGCGGATAATGTAAGTATAAAATTTACTCCTGAACAAGTGGTTATGTTGTTAGTAGTAGTATTAGCTTTAGTTTATTTATATGTTGCAATTGTTTCATTGGCAGCAGTTTTATCCAAAACAGCAAAAGAAGCTGCTACCTATGTAACTCCAATCTACATCATAGTTTTAGTTGCAGGTATGATTACTATGTTTACAGGGAATAGTGAAGCAGTGGATATTTTATATGGGATTCCTGTATATGGTAGTGCATTAAGTATGCAAGGCATATTTACAGGGGAAATAACTATGAGCCATTTTGGACTAACCATATTGGGAACTGTAGTAAGTTCTGGAGTTTTAACATTCTTAATTACAAAAGCTTTTAACAGTGAAAGAATTATGTTTAATGCGTAGAAAACTTTACAAAAATGTAAAAAAGCTTTACAATCAATAAGTAGTATAGAGTACAATATTTTGGGAGGAAATATTATGTTATCTGAATTTAAGAAATTCGCCCTAAGGGGAAATATGATTGATCTAGCGGTTGGTGTAATAATAGGTGGCGCATTTAATACTATAGTTACTTCCTTGGTTAATGATATTATTATGCCATTGCTTAGTATTTTTACAGGCAATGATAAGTTAGATTTCACAAAATACTTTATTGCACTTGATGGTAAGAAATATGCAACAATAGATCTTGCAAAAGAAGCAAACGTTGCAACAATTAATTATGGTTCCTTTATTACTGGTGTAATTAATTTTGTTATTATGGCATTTGTGGTATTTATTCTTGTACGATTCATAAATAAATTAAGAGATAAAAATGTGCCAGTGGTTGAACCCACAACTAAGAAGTGCCCACATTGTATGTCTGAGATTAATAAGAATGCAACTAGATGTGCATTTTGTACTTCAGAAGTTGAATAAGGTATTATCTAAACATATTGAAAGAGCATTTGTATGATTGAAAGTACAGATGCTCTTTTCACAAAGTAATTTGCAAATATTTGGTTATCCTAGGGTATAAGGTGTAGTGTGAAAATCAAGAATTATCACACGATAGAATGGAGATTAGTGTGAGATAAATCTTTCACACTGAGAAAGGTATTGTTATTATTATGAACATTGAAAACAGAAAAAAATGGAATATAAAAGCCATATTAATGTACGATGGTAGTAGCTATGAAGGATGGCAAAGATTAATCGTTGAAGGCAAAAATAAATCGATCCAATATATTATGGAAGACGTCTTGTCTAACTGTTTAGAAGAAGAAGTTAAAATTACAGCTTCAGGAAGAACGGACAAAGGAGTTCATGCGCTCTATCAAGTAATTAACTTTGTTAGTAAAACAAAATATGATTTAGAATTATTAAGAAAAAAGGTGAATGAATTATTACCAGAGGATATAAAGGTGGTTCGTATGTCTTATGCAAGCATAAATTTTCATAGTAGATACGATGCAAAGAAAAAAACATATGAATACAGGTTAGTAAAGGAAGAAGATAAATCGGTTTTTACTAGAAAATATGCTTATCCAGTACCTAATAACATAGATATAAATTTAATGAGGGAAGGAGCAAAATATTTAATTGGTACTCATGATTTCAAAGCATATTCTACCCATAGAAAAGATAAAAAATCTACAGTAAGGAATATTTCATCCATTAATATTATTAATGTTTGTGATCATACTACTAGATATAAAAATGAAATTAGGATAAGTATTACTGGAAATGGATTTTTGTATAATATGGTTCGAATTATAGTTGGAACTTTAATAGAAGTAGGAGAAGGAAAGAAAAGTCCTATGGATGTTAAAGCAATTTTGGAAAGTAAAGATAGAAGTCTGTCAGGCATGACCATAAGCCCTATGGGGTTATTTTTAAAGAAGGTCGATTATTAATATATAATAAATTTTTCTAAATTGAGAAGTTTAGGTATAAATTCTTTCTTTTGACAAACAATAATAATTATAAGGACTACATTATGATTATTTGCAAAATGGAGGAATATAATATGAAAGCTACAGGTATTGTAAGAAGAATAGATGATTTGGGACGTGTAGTTGTTCCAAAAGAAATACGTCGTACATTACGTATTCGAGAAGGAGATCCACTTGAGATTTTTACAGACAGAGAAGGAGAAATAATATTAAAAAAATATTCACCGATTGGTGAATTAGGGCTATTTGCTAAACAATATGCAGATTCTTTAGCACAAACAACTGGGCATATTATAGCAATATCTGATAAGGATCAATTTGTTGCTGCATCAGGAAGCATGAAAAGAGAATTATTATCTAAACCAATAACACATGAATTAGAAGAAGTAATTAATGAAAGAGAAAGCGTAATGGCTGGAAAAGAAGATAAAAATTTTGTAAAAGTTACATCAGATGATGAAAACGAATTTACTTATCAAGTTATTTGGCCAATCATTAGTGAAGGCGATGCTATAGGTTCAGTTATTATATTAACAAAAGAACCAAAAGCGAAATTTGGTGAGGTGGAAACGAAACTTGCAAGTACAGCTGCTTATTTTTTAGGAAGACAAATGGAACAATAAAAAAGCTAATAATAATTAAAACCGTGTCCCAATGAAATTGTATGATAAAATCGTACAAAAGTATTTGGGATATTTGTTATGTAAAAAGGAGAAAGAATGGACAAACAGTATAGTTTTGATGATTTTATGAATATAATTCGAATGCTTCGAAGTGAAAATGGATGCCCTTGGGATAGAAAACAAACCCATGAAAGTCTTAAGACTTGTATGATAGAAGAAACTTATGAGGCAATAGAAGCTATTGACAATAAGGACTATAAGAATTTATGTGAAGAACTTGGAGATGTTTTATTGCAAGTGGCCTTACATACGGTGATTGCAGAAGAACAAGAGGAATTTTGCATTGAAGATGTACTTAACGTAGTTTCAAATAAAATGATATATAGGCATCCTCATGTTTTCTCAGATATTAGGGTTGAAAGTGAAGATGAAGTATTAGCTAATTGGGAGCAATTAAAGAAAAAGGAAAAGGAAACAAGTAGAAGGAATACAAAAGAAGTCTTTGAGGCAATTCCCAAAGCATTACCAGCTCTAATTAGAGCTACTAAAGTGCAAAAAGAAGCATCTAAACTGGGCTTTGATTCTAAAGGGTTTAATGAGGCTTTAGTAACAGTTGAAAAAGAGTTTAAAGAGCTTGTAAATGCTAAAGAAAGTGGAGATGAATACCGTCTAGAAGAGGAATATGGGAATTTATTGTTTTCCGTAGCAAATTTATCGAGGTTTTTACAACTAAATGCAGAAAATTCCTTGACAAATGCCACTAATAAGTTTATAAATAGATTTGTAGGTATTGAACGACTGTAGCCAACAAAGGCAAGCGTTTAAGCGATTTGTCCATCAGTGAGAAGAGTACTGTTTTTGGACATAAGAAATAATCATTTGATTAATATAATCATATTAATTACTTTAGAGGAGGAGTTTATCCATGAACAAAGCTGAATTAGTTGCAGCAATTGCAGAAAAAACAGAATTATCCAAAAAAGATTCCGAAAAGGCATTAAAAGCATTTATTGATGTCGTAACAGAAGAGTTAACCAAAGGTGAAAAAGTACAATTAGTTGGATTTGGTACTTTCGAAGTATCTGAAAGACCAGCTAGAACTGGCAGAAATCCTCAAACAAAAGAGGCAATTACAATTGCAGCATCTAAAGCTCCAAAGTTCAAAGCAGGTAAAGCTTTAAAGGACGTTATTAACGCATAATAGACGTTGTGTTGGAGAGGCTGTTATAAAAGTCGGATTCCACCTTGACTTAGTGTATATTTACGACTAATGAGGTGAGCCTGATTTTTATTACAGCTTTTTTTTTATTTTGTGTGAAGTTACTTTCAAATAGGAATGGGAATGGGTGCAAACATGAGATTAGATAAATATTTAAAAGTTTCTAGATTAATAAAACGTAGAACCATAGCAAATGAAGCATGTGATGCAGGACGTGTATCTATAAATGGAAAACCTGCAAAAGCATCTGCTATTGTAAAAGTAGATGATATCATTGAAATTGGCTTTGGTGGTAAGACTGTAAAAGTTCAAGTTGTTGATGTGCAAGAAACTACGAGAAAAGATGATGCAAAAGAACTGTACAAGTATTTATAGAATCTTGTCAAAATTAGAATTATGGATTTTGACATGAAAAAGAAAACCTTTTAATATACTAAATTAACAAGTATATTAGGAGGTTTTTTTTATGGAGGAAAAAGGGCAAAGTATTCAGAAAAATCATAAAGTTAATTTAAATGCTAGAAATCAAGCTACAATTACAGGAGTAAAGGATGTATTATCATTTGATGCTGGAGAAGTGTTACTTGAAACTGAACTGGGAATATTGATGTTAAGAGGAAGTGAACTTCATGTTAACAGATTAACCTTAGAAAAGGGCGAGGTTGATATTGATGGTAAAATTGATAGTTTAACTTATTCTGATACGAACTCTTATACAAAGTCGAATGAATCGTTAATTAGCAGACTCTTTAAATAAAGCATAGGGAGCATTTGCACCTGGTGCAAAGTAGCCAGTATTTGAGAAAGGCAGGGTTATTATTAAGAATGAAACTAGTAATTATGAATGAACTACGTTTCTTTTTAAACTCCATAATCTGGGGAGTCATTTTACTAGTGATTTACGATGTATTTCGTATTATAAGAAGAGTAATAAAACACAAAAGTTTTTTTATTGCAATACAAGATATTATCTATTGGGTCGTATGTAGCATATTAATATTTAACATGATGTATAGGCAAAACAATGGAATAATACGGGCGTTTGCAGTATTGGCCATATTATTTGGAATGATACTATATCATGGGTCAGTAAGTGATTTAGTTGTGGACTATGTGTCTATGGTAATAAACAAAGTAATATACTTTTTTAAGCGTTTAATAAATACAGTCATAAATACTATTTTATGGCCTTTTAAAGTTATCTTTAAGCAACTTAGAAGGTTTATTATCTTTATATTAAAAAAGATTAGAAGGTTTGTCTCCTTTCTCTTTAAAAAGATAAGGAAATTAGTCCTAGGGACGATTAAACCATTGAAAATAAAGAAGAAAAAGGTTAAAATAGAATTATCTGAAAATGAAGAGGATGATTAATATCCAGAAAAGAGGGTAAGTTACCCCTTTATTTGTATGCGTGCAAAGCACGCAGATAGGAGCCAATTATGAAAAAAAGGAAAAAGAAAAATCGGACAGGCCTTTTATTAGTTGCCATGATGGTATTAATAATATGTGGTATTGTTACCTATCAAAAAAAAGAGTTAGATAAAGTAAGTCAAAGAGCACAAGCTAAAATTGTAGAGCTTGACAATTCTATTACAGCAGAAAAAGAAAGAGCTGAAGAGATTGAAGAACTAAAAGCATACGTCCAAACCTATAAATTTATTGAAGAAATGGCTAGAGAAAAACTTGGACTTGTGTATAAGGATGAAATAATATTTAAAGCGAATGAAAAATAAATTTATGAAATACCATGTTGACAAGAGGCGATAAATTGGTTATAATGTACTTCGTCAGTTTGGCGAAGTAGCTCAGTTGGCTAGAGCACACGGTTCATACCCGTGGTGTCGGCGGTTCAAATCCGTCCTTCGCTATTATTATAAAACCTATTAAGGACTTGCTATATTTTTTATATAGCAAGTCCTTAATAGGTTTTATTAGATTATTTGGATGATTTGAATATTTTTTAACGTAACCTAAAGAAAAAATTATTAGATTCTTAAATACACTCAGATCTCTTCATTCGATGAAAACACTGATTCGGTAGGTGTTCTTGTCAAAAACTTTTTAAAATTCATGTCTGATTTTTGACAAAGATTTTAAATGTAGAATTCTATAATACAGGTCTAAAGGGTTATACCCTTGAGTAATACCCTTGAGATATTCCCTTGGGTATTTACCCATATGGGTTTACTCATTCATTAAGGAGGACTACAATTAGAATGAAAGAATTAATGACAAGAAGAAATTTGATGTATGTACTAGGTATATTAATGGGTAGAGCGGTGCTATCTGGACTTGGTATGGTAGGTATTGGTTTTTTTGGTGCGGTGTATTTGGATAAAAAGGGAAGAACATTTATCTCATTAGCAGTGGCACTTGGGTTGTTTACGAAATTGCCTTTTATAGATGCTATAAAATATAGTATTGTAATGATAGTTATTTCAATAGTAACAACTTTTTTAGAATACGGTAAGAAGAGAATTTCCCCCAGTGTAATGGGTATATTATCAGGAGTCATAACAACAATACTCACAATATCTAGTGGCTTATTGGATGTTACTTCTTCTTACTTTTATATTATATCCATTGGTGAAGGTATCGCTATCTTTGCCCTTACCATAATCTTTAGAAAAGGGATAGAAGTATTATTACATGGAAGGGGTGGACAAACATATGATAATGAACAAGTGATAAGTTTAACTATTTTATTTGCCCTATCCATGTATGGAATGCCTTCTCTTAGCAGATTTGGAATATCCCTAACGATGACAATCTCTTTTTTTGCTATTTTAGCAGTGGGCTTTATCTATGGCGCAGGTTATGGTTCTTTAATAGGAGCGGTCAGTGGAATTATCTTATCCCTGCAAAGTGGACAAGTCAGTGATATAGGTCTTTATTGCATGATGGGTATCATTGCAGGAACATTCCGCGAATTTGGACGAATTGTTACTAGTACTATTTATATGGTTGGAATCATACTTCTTGGTGAATTTTTCGGGGGCAGTGAGATTGATATACCAGGAATTGCAGCACTACTCTCAAGTGTTACTGCTTTTTTGCTACTTCCTAGAAGATATATGATAAGGGATAAGAAGGTTTTAAAGGGTGATAATGAAGAAGATATATTTGTAAAACAGAACATACAAACAGTAGCAAGGGGAAAGTTACGGGATTTTTCTGATTCATTTATGAATCTTTCGAATACATTTTATAATTTATCCATGAGAAAAGGTAAACTTGATGCAAAGGATAAAAACGATATTTTCAATGAGGTATCGGAAGGATTATGTAAGAATTGTCCGAATTGTCATTTGTGTTGGAATAGTTATTTCTACGAAACATATCAGAGTGCTAATATTATTCTTGATAAAGTAGAACAAAATGGGACCATAACCATAGAAGAGGTTCCGCATACGTTTTCTAGTAGATGTATAAGCTTAGATTATTATCTATCAGAGACAAGACGTATTGTTGATATTGCTAAAGTTAACTTGTATTGGCATAATAAGATGGCAGAGAGCAGGGAAATTATAGCGGGCCAGTTAAATGAAGTAGCTAGTATTATAGATGACTTCTCTTTGGATTTATATAAAACCGTAGATATTTCAGAAACTAAAAAAAGGCAGATGCTAAATCAATTAAGTAATAGTAATATTGAAGCAAAAAAAATTGCAATATTTGAAAAAAGGAATGGAAAGCAGGAGATATATTTGACCTGTAAGATGGAAAAGGGGACTTGCATTACGACGAAAGAAGCAGCTATTTACGTGGGTGAAGCGGTAGGGAAGCGAGTAAGACCCATGGATACTTGTAAGAAAGTGATATCTAAAGACTTTGATACCTTTATTTTTGTAGAAGATGTTAATTATAAAATATTAACTGGAATGTCTCGTATAGCAAAGGATGGAGAACGAATATCAGGTGATAATTTCTCCTTTATATATCCAGAACCTGAAACTATGGTAATGACATTATCTGACGGGATGGGTTCTGGAGAAGATGCTTATGAAGAAAGTGAATCAGTTGTTGAATTGCTAGAAAAATTTATTGAAGCGGGATTTAAGAAGGAGTCAGCAATTAAACTGATTAATTCTATATTAATTTTAAAATCAGGGGAACAAACTTTTTCAACAATCGATATGAGTGTTATTAATTTGTATAGTGGAAATTGTGATTTTATAAAAATCGGGGCCTCTAGTACTTTTATTAAAAACAATGGGATGGTGGAAGTAATTAATTCCACCTCACTACCTGTTGGTGTTATTGAACAAGTAGAGTATGACGTTATCTCAAGAAATCTACAAGAAGATACCTACATCATTATGGTTACAGATGGTGTTATTGATTGTATAAAGGGGTCAGAAAAAGAATTGGTGTTAGCAGAATATATATCAAAATTAAGCATTAAGAACCCAAATGACATTGCAAATAGTGTATTAAATTATGCCCTAGAATCGAATGAATTTACATCAAGAGATGATATGACTGTATTAGTAGCAGGATTTTGGAAAAAATAATTAAAGTAGTCTAGTAATTTCCTGATACTTATTGTAATTAATAAGCAAATTATCTATTCCATTGATGTGGAGGCTTGTAATTTAGGAATATTAGAGGTAAAATATCAGCAAGTTTAAATTACAGAAACTAGGAGAAAAGCATGTTTGAAAAAGTACGTAATTACATAAAAGAACATGATATGTTAGAAAAGGGAGACAGAATCGTTATCGGTGTATCTGGTGGAGCTGATTCGGTCTGCCTTTTTCATGTTCTTTTTCGTCTGATAGAGGAATATAATCTTAAATTATTTGTAGTTCATGTAAATCATGGTGTTAGAAAGATAGATGCAGATTTAGATGAAGCTTATGTGAAAGAGTTATGTGATGAGTGGGAAATACCTTTTCGTAGTATTAAAGTTGATATGAAGGGGATAGCGGAAAGGAAAGGCTTGTCAGAAGAAGAAGCTGGGAGAATGATTCGTTATGAGGAATTTTATCGCCATTTCACAGAAAATAAGTGTAATAAGATAGCAATTGCACATAATAAAAATGATAATGCAGAAACTATTCTCTTTCATTTGTTCAGGGGAAGTGGGATGAAAGGATTAAGTGGAATACTTCCAGTAAGAAATGAAATAATTAGACCACTCCTTGGAATAGAAAGGATAGAGATAGAGCATTATTTAGAAGAAATGAAAATAAAATATTGTAATGACTATACAAACGATACAGATGATTACAGTAGGAATAGAATTAGGCATCATATTTTGGGTTATGCAAAAGAAAATATAAATGTTCAGGCCACGAATAATATTGTTCATGCAGGCAATCAAATTAGGGAAGTGTATAAATTCTTAGAAAAAAACATAGACTTGGTGTTTGGAAAAATAGTAACATATAACGCTAACGATGTTACCTATGAGATTGATAGTGAACAATTGATGATGAATGATATTATTATTCAAAGAGGAATTATACGAAAAATATTTTATTTACTTGCAGGAGGGCTAAAGGATGTAGATTTTAATCATACAGATTTAGTGCTCTCACTTGCTAAGAAACAAGTAGGTAAAAGGCTTGATATGCCATATGGAATCATTGCGCTTAAAGGTTATTCTGGTATTACAATGTTTAAAAATAAGGACAATAACTGGAAGGGAGAATATAATATTGGTGTAACAAACTTTACACCATATGAATTAAATAAACTATCAGAGACTCTAACGGAAGTTTATATACCTGGTTTTAATCAAACTATAGGAGTAAAGTTAATAAAATATAAAAAAAATATGATAATTCCTCAAAATGGGTGTACGAAATGGTTTGACTATGATAAAATAAAAAATACTGTTTTAATTCGAACAAGGGCTGAAGGTGATTTTATTCAGATTGATGGAAAAGGAAGTAAAAAAAAGATAAAATCGTTTTTCATTGATGAAAAGATCCCAAGAGAAGAAAGGGATCGTAAGCTACTTGTTGCAGATGGTTCTCATATTATGTGGATAATAGGGAATAGAATTAGTGAAGGGTATAAAATTAACGAGGAGACAAAGGTCATACTTGAGATAAGTTTAAATGGAGGAAGATGAAATGGACAACAAGATTAGTGTGTTGATATCAGAAGAAGAAATTGCTGCAAAGATTAAGGAATTAGGATTACAAATTAGTAAAGATTATGCAGGTAAACAAATTCACCTTATATGCGTTTTAAAAGGTGGAGTATTTATTACTTGTGAACTTGCAAAAAACCTTACTGTGCCAGTGTCTCTTGACTTTATGTCGGTTTCAAGTTATGGTGATGATACAGTAAGTTCCGGATTAGTAAAAATAGTGAAAGACTTAGATGATCCGATCGAAGGAAAAGATGTAATAATTGTTGAAGACATTATTGATTCTGGAAATACTTTAAGACATTTAGTAGATTTATTAAATAATAGAAAAGCAAATTCAATTAAAATTTGTACCCTTCTTGACAAACCTGAAAGAAGAGTAGCTGATGTACCAGTAGACTACGTTGGTTTCCAAATACCAGATAAGTTTGTAGTAGGTTATGGCCTTGATTATGCTCAAAAATACAGAAATTTACCTTATATAGGTGTAATTGAATAAGGAGAGGAGGTAGTTTTTTGAAAAAACAATTAAAGGGATATGGTTTGTTTATTATAATCCTTATTTGTATTATGTTGGCTATGTTATTTCAGGATAGAGTATCTATGTATAATAACAATAGTTATGGAAAAGGCAACTTTATAGAAGATTTAAATAATAAAACCGTTAAAAGTGTGGATGTCTATCCTACCGAGGAGACTCCAATGGGGCAGGTGGATGTTGTTTTATTGGATGATACAAAACAACAATTCAATGCAACCGATGTAAAAGAAATTGAACAATTGACAATAGAACATGGTGTTAATTTTAAGTTACACAAAGTAGCAAAACCAAGTGTTTTCTTTACTAGCATATTGCCATATATATTATTGTTTGTTGGAATTATTGTGTTATTTTCCTTCCTATCTAATCAAGCAGGTGGAGGTGGCGGTGGCGGTAATAGCAAGGTGATGAACTTTGGTAAAAGCCGAGCAAAGATGACCACCGATGAGAATAAGAAGACAACATTTAAGAATGTGGCTGGTCTTGATGAAGAAAAAGAAGAATTACGAGAAATCGTTGACTTTTTAAGGACACCCAAAAAATATACCCAAGTAGGAGCTAGAATTCCTAAAGGTGTTTTATTAGAAGGACCTCCAGGAACAGGTAAAACATTACTTGCAAAAGCAGTTGCTGGAGAAGCGGGAGTACCATTCTTTAGCATCTCTGGTTCAGATTTTGTTGAGATGTTTGTAGGTGTTGGTGCATCAAGAGTAAGAGATCTATTTGAAGATGCAAAAAAACATGCGCCATGTATTGTATTTATTGATGAAATAGATGCAGTTGCTAGACGAAGAGGAACTGGTATGGGTGGTGGCCACGATGAAAGAGAGCAAACACTGAATCAATTACTAGTAGAAATGGATGGTTTTGGTGCCAACGAAGGCATAATTGTTATGGCAGCTACCAACCGTGTAGATATTTTAGATCCAGCTATACTTCGTCCAGGTCGTTTTGATCGTAAAGTATTAGTTGGTCGTCCAGATGTAAAAGGAAGAGAAGAAATTCTTCAGGTACATGCAAAAGGAAAACCTCTTGGAGATGATGTTGATTTAAAACGTATTGCTCAAACAACAGCAGGTTTTACTGGTGCAGATTTAGAAAATTTATTAAATGAATCAGCAATTAGTGCGGCAAAAGATAATCGTAGTTATATCGTTCATGAAGACATTAATAAGTCTTTCATTAAAATAGGTATTGGTACAGAGAAGAAGAGTCGTGTTATATCAGATAAAGAAAAGAAAATCACTGCTTACCATGAAGCAGGTCACGCTATATTATTCCACCTATTACCTGATGTTGGGCCTGTTTATACCGTGTCAATTATTCCTACCGGTAACGGTGCAGCAGGCTATACAATGCCATTGCCAGAAAAAGATGAAATGTTTCATACAAAAGGTAAAATGAAACAGGATATCATTGTAACTCTTGGAGGTAGAGCAGCGGAAGAAATCATTTTTGATGATATTACAACAGGTGCATCACAAGATATTAAGATGGCTACTAAAACTGCTAGATCCATGATAACAAGGTATGGTTTCTCTTCAAGTGTAGGTATGGTTAATTACGATAGTGATGATAATGAAGTATTTATTGGTAGAGATTTAGCACATACAAGAAGTTATAGTGAAGATGTTGCAAAGACAATTGATAAAGAAGTAAAAACAATGATTGATGAATGTTATAGTGAAGCAAAAAGATTATTAAATGAATATAATGATGTACTTCATAGTTGTGCAGACTTGTTAATTGAAAAAGAAAGAATAACTCGCGAAGAATTTGAACAATTATTTGAAAATCGCATATAATTTATTATGCGTAACATATTTACAAAACACAATAAATGAGTAAATAAAAAGTGGAATTTATTAATTATTTTAAATGAAGCAATCTATTTATAGGAGTCATAGTGTAAAATCAGACAAAAATCGACTTAGAATTTTTTAATGTTTGTGCACACTTTCATGTGACATGGTGATATAATTACTATTGTAAACCCCAATACATTATATAGTTTTTGCTACACCCCATAAGTAACAAAAATACCTTCTCCCAAAAGAGGACAGCGCCCGAAATGCTGTCCTTTTTTGTTTTATTATATATTGTAATGTCTATAGAATTGTTATAAAATAACAATATGAAATTCCATTTTTTTATAAATATAGTATAGTTTGTACCAATTGATGTTAATCATTAAAGTAATTGTTTTAAGGTAGTTGTGAAACTTCTAAATTGTCAATTTTGCATATGCAGTTGAAAGGAGTACAAAGCTTTGATAAGTAAAAACTTGCTTTTTTGTGATGAAACATATGAATATAGACATCCTGTTGAACCAGAGGAATATGAAACAGTGAAATTGAAATTTCGTACTAAAGTAAATGATATTCATGAAGTAAACATTAAAATTAATGAAGAGAATATACCAATGGTAAAAGTAGAGAGTGATTTATTGTTTGATTACTATGAAGCCAGTCTTAACTTAGGAGAGCAGAGAATATCATACTATTTTGAAGTTAGAAAAGAGGATGAGGTTTGTTATTATAATAAATTTGGAGCAGTGGACCCAGTTAATATTGAGTATAATTTTTGTATCACGCCAGGTTTTAAAACACCGGATTGGGCAAAAGGTGCTGTATTTTATCAAATATTTGTAGAGCGGTTTTATAATGGGGATTTAACAAACGATGTATTAGATAATGAATATATATATATTAATGAATGTGTTAATCAGGTAAATGATTGGAACAAAGCACCAGAGGCAGTTGGAATGCGTGAATTCTATGGAGGAGATTTGTTAGGGGTTCTAAAAAAGTTAGATTATCTAAAAGAACTTGGAGTAGAGGTCATCTATTTAAACCCTATTTTTGTATCTCCATCCAATCATAAATATGATACACAGGATTATGATTATGTTGACCCTCATTATGGGGTAATTGTAGAAGATTCTGGGGATGTTTTATCTAGCAATTTAGATGGCAATAAGAATGCCACAAAATATAAAAAAAGGGTGACCGATAAGAAGAACTTAGAAGCATCCAATGAGTTGTTCATAGAGTTAGTTGAAGAAATTCACAAAAGGGATATGAAAGTAATCTTAGATGGTGTATTTAATCATTGTGGTTCTTTTAATAAGTGGCTTGATAGAGAAGAGTTATATGATGAAGTAAATGGTTATGAAATAGGAGCATATAGAGATTGTAATAGCCCTTATAAAGACTATTTTAAGTTTAATGAGGATACATGGCCGAATAATACAAGTTACAATGGCTGGTGGGGACATGATACTCTTCCTAAGCTCAATTATGAAGGTTCTAGAAAACTCTATGATTACATTATGGAAGTAGGGAGAAAGTGGGTCTCACCTCCGTTTAATTGCGATGGGTGGAGACTTGATGTAGCTGCAGATTTAGGGTTTAGTGAGGAGTTTAATCATCAGTTTTATAAAGACTTTAGAAAGAATGTAAAATCTGCAAATCCAGATGCATTCATTCTTGCTGAACACTACGGAGATGCCAAGTCTTGGCTTTTAGGAGATGAATGGGATACAGTAATGAATTACGATGCCTTTATGGAACCCATTACATGGTTTTTAACTGGACTTGAAAAGCATAGTGATGAATTTAGAGGAGATATGTTTTTAAGGGCTGATTTCTTCATTAACGGAATGAAACATCATATGTCAAAGTTTCAAACATCCTCATTACAAGCTTCTATGAATCAGCTATCAAACCATGATCACTCTAGATTTCTAACAAGAACCAATAAAAAAGTGGGGCGTTTGCATACACTAGGTAGTAGAGCGGCAAGCGAAGGGATTAATAAAGGAATTTTTAGGGAAGCCGTTGTAATGCAAATGACATGGCCAGGAGCTCCTACCATATATTATGGGGATGAAGCGGGAGTATGTGGTTTTACTGATCCTGACAACCGTAGAACTTATCCTTGGGGTATGGAGGATATGGAGTTAATTTCATTTCATAAAGATATAATAAGAATTCATAAAAGCTATGAAGTTCTTAAAAAAGGTTCTTTCTTATTTTTAGCTGATGACTGGGGATTTATAAGTTATGGTAGATTTGATAAACAGGATAAGTTTATTATAGCAATTAACAATAATTCTAATGAAATAGAAGTATCCATACCTGTAATCAATATAGGTGTTTTAGATGATGAAATTCTAGTTAGGTTAATAATGACCTTTGAAGCAGGTTATAATACAGATAGTGAAATTTACCGATCTCACGAAGGAATACTAAATTTAACATTACCGCCAATATCCGCAATTGTATTAAAAAATAAGATAGAAAAGATAAATATTAGAGATTGATATAAAGTTTGAAAAGGAGTTGTTTGAAAAAAATAAAAAAATTAAATAAAAACACTTGCAATGATAAAAATATTATGATATAATCAATCCTTGTCAGAAAGTATATAATTAATAAGCATTAAGTTGATTTTATACATGCCGGCGTGGCGGAACAGGCAGACGCACAGGACTTAAAATCCTGCGGGCTTAATCGCCCGTACCGGTTCGATTCCGGTCGCCGGCATTTTGAACAAAATAAATTATTTTTCTGCGGGTGTAGTTCAATGGTAGAACACTAGCCTTCCAAGCTAGATACGTGGGTTCGATTCCCATCACCCGCTTAAATTATTGAAAGGGGCTGTTATTCAACTAATTGTGTTAGTTGAGTAACAGCCTCTTTTGATCTTATATATTTGATATTACTTTAGATTAATAACTTTATTAAGTTGTGTTACTATATCACTTATAACGAAAACAACCTCATCAGTATACATTACTTCAAATAATCTATTTAAATTCTCTTCAAATTTTAAAGGTAAAATACTACACATATCTTTGCATAACCCTACAAGTTTTTTTTCGCCAGGATGAGTTTTCTCATTCAAAGCAAATATAATATCAAAATAAGAAGCTAAAAATTCCGTTACTCTGTGATTTACACTTACTAAATCTTTCCGACTTATCGCCTTTTTAATTTGCATATCATAAGAAGGCAATACCCCACTAAGAAGATTCATATTTTTTTCAACAATGGTTTCTTTCAATCTCTGTGGGTAATCCACATCGTATTTATTCTTTAAGTCTAAAAGTCTGCCATTAAAATCATATAGTATTTTACAAGTCAACAAATTATGCCACATGCAAGTGGTGTATCCGTAACTAACATTAAAGTTACTAATTACATTACCAATAGTGTTATCGAAATCGTCTAGATTCCTATAAATAATATCAATATCTGTACCATTCATAAGAGTGCAATTATCTTCCGTTTCCCAATACCTATTACCTATTTCAAGTACACTACAATAATCAGATAAGATTAAGGTTCTCTTTTCATCGGATAGGTCACTAGTAACATATACATACACATCATAATCAGATGTCTGGTCATAGTTATTAGTTGCTCTTGAACCACCAAGCGCTATTGCTTCAACTTCAACGCACTCTGATAACTTATGAAATAATTGGTTTATATCCATAATAATCTCCATTCAAAGTGTTAAAAATCAAGATTTTTAACACTTTTCTCTCTCTCTTATTTTAAATTACAAAATATGGAATACAACATATTACCTATTATACCATGAAATAAGACGTGAGAAAATCAATTTTTATATAAAAGCGAGTTAATACTATTCTCATAATAACTATAGTAAGAAGGGATGAATATAATGTTAAAAATGCAAAATAAAACCTTAAAGTATATACTTCTTTTCTTTATTGGTGGATATGCCTATTGCTTGGTAGAAATAATATATCGAGGTTATACTCATATATCTATGCTTATAGCTGGTGGACTTAGTTTTCTAGTGATAGACATATTAAATGAAACATTTGAATATAGAATTTCAATTATTAGTAAAATGTTAATATCAGCAATTGCAATTACTTTAATTGAACTTGTTGCTGGTTTGATTGTTAATAAATGGCTCAATTTAAATGTATGGGATTATTCCCATCAACCATATAACTTTATGGGACAGATATGTTTATTGTTTACAAATATATGGTTTCTATTATCATTTGTGGGTATTTTGTTTAGTAATTTATTAAATCACCTATTGTTTGGGGATAAAAGAACATTGGGTAAAATTTTTTAAAAAAGCTTTCCTTTAGAAAGCTTTTTTTGTTTTTCAAATAAAGCCTAAGAAGTCAGATTTTTTTGTGTTGATAAATTTTATGGTTATCACATCGTTTACTTTTTTTAATGATGTGTTACAATGTAATCAGAAAACAATAAGATTATAAAGATAAAATAAGAGTGAAAATAGAAGTTTCACAAAGTGAATTGATTTTCAATTCACTTAGCAGAATGGAGATTGTTATGAAAATTGTATTAACAGGAATTAACGCTAAATATATTCATACTAATTTAGCAATTCGTTATTTAAAAGCTTATGCAAGTGAGTATAAAGAAAATATTATTCTAAAAGAATTTACCATAAATCATTATATGGACGATATATTACAAGGATTATACAAAGAAAGACCAGACTTTCTTGGTATTTCTTGTTATATATGGAATATGGGAATGGTAAGTGAACTTTGCGTTGAACTTAAGAAGGTATTACCTAATACAAAAATATGGCTTGGGGGGCCAGAAGTTTCCTATGATGGTAAAGAGTATCTAGAGTCAAATTTAAGTGTAGATGGTATTATGGTAGGGGAGGGTGAAGAAACCTTTCTTGAACTTTTAGACTATTATGTAAAGGGAGATAGAGCCCTTAATGAGGTCAAAGGTATCATATATAGAAAAAGTGCATTAAGAGATGTTGGTATTAATCCTAACGAAGAAAATGATAATTTAGTTGTAACAAAATCAAGACCATTATTAGATTTTAACAATATTCCTTTTTGTTATGACAATATAGATGAATTTAAAAATAAAATTATATATTATGAGACAAGCAGGGGATGTCCATATTCCTGTAGTTACTGTTTATCCTCCATTGATAAAAGTGTCAGACTTAGAGATGTAGAATTAGTGAAAAAAGAACTACTAGTATTTTTAGATGCAAAAGTTCCACAAGTAAAATTTGTGGATAGAACCTTTAATTGTAATCGTAGGCATACTCTTGGGATATTAAATTTTCTTAAGGAACATGACAATGGGGTTACAAATTTTCATTTTGAAGTTTCAGCAGATATACTAAATGAAGAAGAATTAGCTTTATTTAAAACCTTACGAAAAGGATTAGTTCAACTTGAAATAGGAGTACAATCTACCAATGACCAAACCATTGATGCTATCCATAGAAAAATGAGCTTTGAGAAGTTAAAAGGAATTGTTGAAAGTATTAAAGAAGGTAATAACATTCATGCTCATCTTGACTTAATCGTTGGTTTGCCATATGAAGATTACAATAGTTTTAAAGATTCTTTTAATGATGTTTATGCATTAAAACCAGATCAGTTTCAGCTTGGATTTTTAAAAGTCTTAAAAGGTTCTCAGATGTTTTATGATAGTAGTAGATATGGTATTGTATATAAAAGTGAGCCTCCTTATGAAGTGCTATATACAGATTGGCTTTCTTATGATGAAGTTCTACTACTAAAAGGTGTAGAGGAAATGGTAGAAGTATATTATAACAGTAGCCAGTTTACGTATGGTATTATGTATATGGAACACTTTTTTGATACACCGTTTGATCTATATAATGAACTAGCTCATTATTATGAGAAACATTTACTTACAGGTATGAATCATACTAGAATGAAACGATATGAAATTCTGATTGATTTTATGAAGGACAAACAAAATAAAGACCCAAATAAAAAGATTGATATTGATGCCTTTTCTAGTATTTTAGTTCATGATTTACATCTAAGAGAGAATTTAAAAAGCCGTCCTAAATTCGCTAGTGATGGAGAAATATATAAAACACTATTCCGTGATTTTTATAATAATGAAAAACTATATGAATACTTAGGTGTAAGTAAAGAGGAATATCGCCTAAATCAATTAAAATATTTCGTGCATCTAGAACATTATGATATTGATATATATAAAACTGCATATGAAGGTATAACAATAAAAAAGGACAACTTTATGTTATACGACTATATGCACCGTGACCCACTTAATTTTGATTCTAAGACACAAATTGTGAATCTGTAGTTGGTTAGGTATTTTATATGCTGTATAAAAGTTGTGAACATTTCTGTCTATCATATGAAAAGTTTTACTTGCAAAGCATTGATGTATCAATGCTTTACCCTCATCGGACGGTCTGCGTAAAACATTTATATGATATCACGAAATTTATGATTATTTATTGTAACAGCATATAAAACACCAAAAAAACAGTTATGAGACTATATGATTCATGTATAGATAGAAAAGAGGTTATTTTGGCAGGAAAAAGAATAACAAAGGCAGAACGAGAAAGAGTAGATAAGATATTAACATTATTAGATGAGCATTATACCACAGAATATAAATGTTTTTTAAATCATGATAATGCGTGGCAACTTTTAATTGCAACTATGTTAAGTGCGCAGTGTACAGATGAAAGAGTAAATATGGTTACAAAAGATTTGTTTGTAAAATATAAATCCCTTGAGGATTTTGCCAATGCTGATGTATCTGAATTAGAAAAAGATATCCATTCAACAGGCTTTTATCGTAATAAGGCTAGAAATATCATAGCTTGCGCAAGAACTTTAGTAAGGGAGTATAATAGTGAGGTTCCAAGTGATATGGAAGCACTAGTTAAGTTAGCAGGTGTTGGTAGGAAAACGGCAAATGTTGTTCGTGGAAATATATTTAATGAGCCAAGTGTAGTAGTAGATACTCATGTTAAGAGAATATCCATGAAGCTTGGTTTTACAAAAGAAGAAGACCCAGAAAAAATAGAATATGATTTAATGAGAATTCTACCAAAGGATCATTGGATATTATATAATATTCAGATCATTACTCATGGGCGCGGTATTTGTACTGCTAGAAATCCAAAATGTAGTGAATGCTTTTTGAATCCATATTGTAAATGGGTGAATAAAAAAGCAAACAAGTAACATTTTTTTAGAAGGAGAGTAAGAATGTATACAAAGGAACAATTAGAGCCGATTACATCCTTTGTCTGTTTTGATATTGAAACGACTGGACTAGATCCAAGTAGTGATAAAATAATTGAAATCGGTGGATTAAAAGTAAAGGATAAAAAAATCGTTGGTGTATTTAAGGAATTTATAAATCCAGGTATATTGTTGCCTGAAAAAATAATTCAGATAACTAACATAACAGATGAAATGTTAGTTAGTGCAAGAGGGCAAGAAGAAGTAATAAAAGAGTTTATAGATTTTGTTGGAGATGACATTGTTATTGGTCATAATATTAAGTTCGACTTTAGTTTTATCAAAACAGCAGCAAGTGAATATGGATTATCTTTTGATAAGATGGGGATTGATACTTTAGATCTTTGCAAAAGATTACATACAGAGCTATCTAGTAAAAGTCTAGAAAATATGTGTAAATATTATGGTATAAGAAATGATAATGCACATAGAGCTTACGATGACGCGAAAGCCACTGCTCTACTATATGTAAAATTATGCAATGAATTTTTTGAGTCATTTAAAGAGGTATTTTCACCTAAGGAATTGGTGTATAAAGTAAAAAAGAGTAGGTTAATAACATCAAAACAAAAAAATTACTTGATAGATTTGTTAAAATATCATAATATAGATTCTATACAATCTATTGATACATTAACCCAAAGTGAGGCATCTAAAATTATAGATGGAATTATTCTAAATCAGGGTAGAATAATCTGATTTAAATGTATTATACTAGATAAGTAGAGTTCTTTATTTCTTTTACTAAACGTAAGAGGCTCTCCTTGTTAATCGTATTTAAATTAGATATAGTATCAAGTAAATTATTTATTTTATTTGGTGTATTTTGCTCTTTATAAATATTAGCTAGAAGGATATAATTCTTACTAATATCAGTGTTACATGTAATTCCATATTCTAATACGATTTTGGCATCATTAATATATCCAAGCTCGTATAAATAAGAACCCCATTTATATAGGCTATTAACTAATAGAGTGTAATTGTTATCACATTCAGATAGGAAAGTAAGGTTAGCTACTCCATATTGTAATTTTAAATCCGTATTTGATATACCAGTAAGATTAAGTATGGATACTTTGGACAGATTAGTAATAGAATGTTGTAAAGCTAATAAAGTTTCATCCGTAGTATCTTTCATTGGGAGCTCATTTAGAGGGATTTTTATAAAGGGAAGTGAAGAGATATCTTTTTTTCTAATTTCATTTGATTTATATTCTTTATTCCAAAATTCCTGTTTTTCTTTTATGACTTTTTTATTAGCTTTATTAGAATCTAGTTTCATGATAAGGTATAAAACAATTATAATTAATACGAGTGGCATATTACATACGTCCTTTCAATTTAGGTAAAAGAGGTGAAGAAATGTTTAATAGTAAAAAATCAAAAAAGATAATATCAACAGCGATTATTATAGTGTTAGTATTATCTATGGTAGTACCTATCATTCTTAGTGCTATCATGTAATTAAACTTATTATTAGAATATACATAATTCAGTATGAATTGTCAAATTGGGACTAATTAATTTCTTGATTAATTCAAAGATTATGTTACAATAAGTTCAAATATGTAAAAAGGAGGAATGACTTATGGCCAAAATAAAAATCCTACTTGCTACAATATTGTTATTTGCAATATGTTTAATTCCCAATATATCTGTAAAACATGTTTTGGCTGCATCTGAAGACGAAGTAGTAACAAAAGGTGTTTATATTGATTCAATCCATATAGGTGGTATGACGGTCAAAGAGGCAGAACAAGCTGTAAACGATTATGTTAGTAACTTACAAAGTAAAACGATTACAGTAAATATTGATGGTAATAATGAGGTAATTACGTTAAGTGATTTGAATTATCATTATGAAAAGAATAATTATATTGAAGAGGCTTTAGAAATAGGTAAATATGGTAACCTGATTAAAAGATATAAAGAATTAAAAGATATTGAAGAATCTAATTTGGTATATAAATTAAATTTTAAAATTGATGATGAGAAGTTAGCTGAATTTATTGAGACAAAAGGTAATCAATATAATATTCCAGCAGTTAACGCAACTGTAAGTAGAGTTGGTGGAAAATTTGTATATACAAATGAATCAAAAGGTAGAAAACTAGATGAGGCATCAACTATTGCTTTAATAAAAGAATCTATATTCGATTCTTGGAATGGGGAAGATATTTTCATAACAGCTACTGTTGTGGATGACGAGCCTTTATATACAAGAGAATTGGTAGAAAGAGTTAATGATAAAATTGGTTCATTCTCTACTACTTATACTAATTCCTCTGCAGATAGAGCCGGAAATTTAGCAAATGGTGCTAGACTTATAAATAACACTGTGCTTTATCCAGGCGATGTTTTTTCAGCGTATGAGAAACTTACACCATTTACAACAGCTAATGGGTATTATGAAGCTGGTGCGTATGCCAATGGTAAAGTAGTAGATAGTATTGGTGGTGGTGCTTGTCAAGTAACTACTACACTTTACAATGCAGTACTACTTGCAGAATTAGAAATTGTTGAGAGAGCTGCACATTCAATGACCATTAGTTATGCTGATTTAGGAAGAGATGCTGCCATTGCTGGAACATGGAAAGATTTAAAATTCAAAAATAATACGGATGTTCCTGTTGTTATTGAAGTATATACATCTGGAAGAACGATAACATTTAATATCTGGGGAGAAGAAACTAGACCTGCTAGCAGAAAGATTAAATTTGAATCTGTTATTTTAAGTGAAACAGCACCTGGTCCAGATGTTATTACTGAAGATCCAACAAAGCCAGTATCATACCGTGTAACTACACAATCACCTCACACTGGATATACAGCAGAATTATATAAAATAGTATATGAAAACGGAGTAGAGGTAAGTAGAACTAGAGTAAATAAGAGCACTTATATGGCTGCTCCTCGTTATGTTACTGTAGGTACTATGGTGGAAGAGGAACCAGAAATAAAAGATGAGAATTTAGTGCCTGATACAGATCCAAAGGATGAAAATGATAAAATAGAAAATCCAAAGGATGAGTTACCAAATGATGAGTTGCCAATTGAAGAAATTCCAGGAGATTCTTCAGATTTGGATAATCAAGGTGATGTTGACACAGGTGAAGATATTTAAAGGTGTTAATTTGATACGATTTTATGCATGAATAATAAGTGGATTATAATCGTTTTATTAGAATATGAGAATGAGTTTATAATTCGTTCTCATATTCTTTCTATATATCAATGGTATAAATATACCATTGATATATTGATACCAAAGGTATATTTATATCAATGATATACTTATAGCAAAGGTATATTTATACCAACGGTAAATTGATACGATTATATTATGTAGCAAGATTCATGTTATGTATAAAAATATAGAAAAGAGTAGTAGGAGGCTTTATGGACATAGGTAAAATTTCAGAATCCGTATTAAAAAGGTCGGTACTAAAACAAATTAAACGTAGAAGAGATGAAGTTATAGTAGGACCAGGTGTGGGGGAAGATTGTAGTGTTATAAAGCTAAATGAGGATGAAGTATTTGTTTTATCAACGGATCCTATAACAGGAACAGTAAAAGACATTGGCAAATTAGCAGTACATATTACAGCCAATGATATTTCTTCAAATGGGGCAGAGATTATAGGTATAATGCTATCTATTCTTTTACCAAAAGGTACAAAAGAATCAGAATTAAAACTCATGATGCAAGAAATTGAAGTTGTATGTAGCACGTTAAATATTGAAGTTTTAGGTGGTCATACTGAAGTAACAGATGCTGTTAATCAACCGATTATTACAGTAACAGGCGTTGGTAAAATGCCAAAAGAATATATGATTAAAACTAAGGGAATTAAGCCAGACCAAGAAATTGTAATGACAAAATGGGCGGGTCTTGAAGGTACTGCAATTATAGCTGCCAAAAAGGAAGATGAATTACTAACAAAATACACTAAAGATTTTATTGCGGGTGCAATTCATTTTATTGAAGATATATCGGTTGTAAAAGAAGCTATGATAGGAAGAAAAATGGGGGTTACCTCCATGCATGATGTAACCGAGGGTGGAATTTACGGTGCTTTGTGGGAACTAGGAGAAGCATCTCATGTTGGTATGGAGGTTGACCTTAAGAAAATACCTCTAAAACAAGAGACAGTTGAAATTTGTGAATTCTATAATTTAAATCCTTACCAATTAATATCTAGTGGTGTTATGCTTATGGTAACAGATAAAGCCAATTCATTGGTAGAAGAGTTAAAGAAAAACAATATTCCTGCAGCAGTTATTGGAAGAATCACAAAGGGCAATGATAGAGTAGTTATTAATGAAGATGAAAAAAGATTTTTAGCCCCTCCAAAAAGTGATGAACTATATAAAGTTAAATAGTTATCAATAAATTAAGTGATTGAAAGAAAGGAAGGAACTATTATGCGAGAAAAGATTCTACAAGCTATCGATAAGAATTCAAAATTAACACCTGCTGATTTAGCCGCCATGTTTGGTAGTACGGCAGATGAAGTGAATACCATTTTAAAGGAGTTAGAAGAGGAAGCCATTATATGTGGGTATCCAACTTTAATAAATTGGGATAAAACAGATCGCGAAAAAGTAACTGCACTTATAGAAGTCAAAGTTACGCCACAAAGAGGGCAAGGTTTTGATAGAATTGCGGAAAGAATATATAAATTTGATGAAGTAGAATCTGTATATCTTATGTCAGGTGGTTTTGACCTTACTGTTATTATTGAAGGTAGAAGCATGAAAGAGGTAGCTAATTTTGTATCTAGTAAGTTGTCACCAATGGAAGCAGTAATTAGCACTGCAACCCATTTTGTTCTTAAAAAATATAAAGAACATGGATTACCACTAGTCACTGAAAATATCGATGAAAGGATGATGATTACACCTTGAGAAACCCATTATCTAAAACAATAGTTGAAATAAAGCCTTCTGGTATTAGAAAATTCTTTGATATTGTAAGCGAAATGAAGGATGCAATCTCTCTTGGAGTTGGTGAGCCTGATTTTGATACACCATGGCATATTCGTGAAGAAGGTATCTATTCATTGGAAAAGGGTAAAACCTTTTACACATCCAATGCTGGTTTAAAAGAATTAAAAATTGAGATTTGTAAATATTTAAAACGTAGATGTAGACTTGATTATGACTATAATACGGAAACCATCGTTACAATCGGTGGTAGTGAAGCTATTGATATTTCACTTAGAGCTATGCTAGATCCAGGAGATGAGGTATTAGTTCCACAACCTTGTTATGTGTCCTATGTACCATGTGTTACCTTAGCTGGTGGTACTCCTGTAATCATTGAACTTAAGGCAGAAAATCAGTTTAAATTAACAAAAGAAGATTTATTAAATGCAATTACAGACAAAACAAAAGTATTAATCCTAGCTTTTCCAAACAATCCAACAGGAGCTATTATGGAATATGAGGATTTAGCGAAAATAGTTGATGTAATTATAGAAAAAGACATTTTTGTTATTACGGATGAGATATATTCTGAACTTACATATGGAAGAGAACATGTATCCATAGCAGAATTTCCTGGAATGAAAGAAAGAACAATATTAATAAATGGTTTTTCAAAATCATATGCTATGACTGGGTGGAGACTTGGTTATGCAGTAGGACCAAAAGAAATTATAGAGCAAATGATTAAAATTCATCAATTTGCAATTATGTGCGCTCCTACTACTAGCCAGTATGCTGCAATAGAGGCACTTAAAAATGGTGACGTAGATGTGGAAAGAATGAGAAATGCCTATGATGAACGAAGGAGATTTCTTGTCTCTGCCTTACATGACATGGGATTAGAATGTTTTGAGCCATTTGGTGCATTTTATGTATTTCCATGCATTAAAGATCTAGGGATGACTTCAGATGAGTTTGCAACAAGGTTGTTAATGGAAGAAAAGGTTGCTGTTGTACCTGGAAACGCTTTTGGGGACTGTGGAGAAGGATTTTTAAGAATATCCTATGCCCATTCCATTGATAATCTAAAAATTGCTTTAGAACGTATGAAGCGTTTTGTTAAGAAATGTCAAGATGAAGTTAAAACTACTAATGATAAATAATTTTTATTTACCATGATACTTAGGAGGAAATACAATGGCAGGATTAAATGCAGACCATATTAATCCCTTTTTAATAGCAGCTACCAAAATATTTAAAGATGTATGTATGGTAGATATTAAAATAGGTAAACCATCCATAAAAAAAGCCGATTTTACCAATGATACCATTATAATTATGATTGGTATAACAGGAGAAATTAAAGGTCAGGTGTTAATATCTTTTAGTGACGGTACATCTTGTGATATTGCATCTCGAATGATGATGATGGAAGTTACTTTTATGGATGAAATAAGTATGAGTGCCATATCAGAACTGGGGAATATGATACTTGGTAATGCAGCTACTATTTATTCCACAAAAGGGATAGGGATTGATATTACGCCACCTTCCATTTGTAAAGGAAATGTTTCATTTTCAAATACATTCTCTCAAAATATAAGTGTCCCATTATTATATGAGGATAAGATGTTTGAAATAAATATTGCTATTATGTAGTTTATAAAGATAGTTAGGACTGGAGTTTTTATGAATATAGTATTATACGAACCAGAAATACCAGCGAATACTGGTAATATAGGTAGAACTTGTGTAGCTACAGGTACGAAATTACATTTAATAGAACCGTTAGGGTTTAGACTAGATGAAAAAGAAATTAAACGAGCAGGGCTTGATTACTGGAAGGACTTAGAGGTTATCACCTACCCTAACTTCAACGACTTTCTAGAAAGAAATCCTGGTGCAAAAATCTATATGGCAACAACCAAAGCGCTTAATGTTTATACTGAAGTGTCCTATGAGCCAGATTGCTATATTATGTTTGGAAAAGAAAGCGCTGGAATACCAGAAGACATATTACTTCATAACAAGGAAAATTCCATCAGGATTCCTATGATTGGAGATATTCGTTCACTAAATTTGTCTAATTCCGTATCCGTTGTTTTGTATGAAGCGTTAAGACAAAATAATTTTGAAGGAATGAAACGAACTGGAACATTACATCATCATTCATGGAATGAAGTTGTATAATTCTAGTAGATAATAGGTAATTACGAAACGCTTTATTTCTACGAATTTCATATGCATTTTATACGAATTCCTCCGCTACAACGCTCATTCCGCTTAACTTTCGCTTCGGAATTGTATAAATCGCATATGAAATATTAGCAATTTTTGAAGTTTCGTAATTACCTACTAGTATATACTTAAATAAGGAGTATTACATCACATAATCAATTATGTGATGTATCGCTCCTTTTATTTTAATACAACTAGAAATCTAATGTTTTTGTTAAACTAAATATAAATTCACTGCCAACACCTTCTGTACTAATAACATTAATATTTTCGTTATGAGCTGTTATAATATCTTTAGCGATTGATAATCCAAGACCAGTGCCCTTTTTATCTTTTCCTCTTGAAGAATCAGATTTATAAAAACGTTCCCAAACCTTTTTAATACTTTCTTTGGGTATTCCTATTCCATAATCTTTTACAGAAACAAATACTTTATCACTTTTTTCTGTAGTAGTAACTTTTATGATTGAATTTGGATGACTGAATTTAATAGCATTATCTAGCAGGTTATATAAAACTTGTTGGATTTTACCCATATCAGCATCTACGAAAGTTTCCTTAAATGAAAATATAAGGTTAAGGGTAATTTTTTTCTCGTTACAGATACCTTCAAAGCTTTCTGCCGTTTTTTTAATAATATTATTTATATCAAAAGAAGTAATCTCCAGTAGGGTACCATTATTTTCAAAACTATTTAATGCTAATAGGCTCGTGGTTAACTTGTTCAACCTCTCAGTTTCAAATATTATAACACCCAAATATTTGTCCTTCATTTCAAAAGGAATGGTGCCATCTTGTAGAGCTTCTGCATATCCTTTGATAGAAGTTAGAGGAGAACGAAAATCATGGGATATATTAGCAACGAACTTCTTTTGGTAATCATCTAGCTTACTAATTTCTGTTGCCATATAAGATATGGAATTTGATAAAGTTCCAAACTCATCCTTCCTTTTAATCTTTAATGGAAAAGAATAGTCCCCTTGAGTAAATTTTAATGCAGCTTTGTTTAATTTATTTAGAGGATGGATTATTATGTAATGTAAGACTACAAAAACCATAATTAATAATACATTAAATATTAGAAAACAAATATTAATAATATCAATAAACAAGGTACAATCTTCTTTAATAAGGCGAAGTGGTGTATGAATTACAATATAACCTTGTATTTCATAAGAATAGGTTACAGGGTAGGTAACGCTTAGCATTGGTTCAGATAAAACACCTTCCATGACAGTATATTCAGAGAAAGTTTGATCAAAAAAGGTAGGCTCAATGTCAAGTATATTAATGGGATTGACCATATTTCCATTATCATTTGTATCTGATATCATCATGCCATTCTTATTCACTAACCAGATTCTTGCATTCATGATAGAACCTATTGTTCTTGTTTGTGCAGTTAGATAATTTAGAGTAATCTCTTTTTTATAGTAACTTTTTACATAATTGGTGGAAATGGATTTGGCCTCATTATATAAAATAGTCTTTTTTTCAGCCAATAAATTTTTTTCTAATAGGCTAACACCTAGTACATTTAATAATATAAACATAGAAACAGTTAAAAATAGATAAATAGTTATTAACTTAGTCGAGAGACGTAATTTCATATTATATAATTGGGAATGCCCCACTTCCTCCTATCCTACTATTTTTTATTATCAAATTTATAACCGATTCCCCAAACCGTTGCTAAACTCCAAGAAGAATGGTCTTTAATTTTTTCTCGAAGCCTCTTGATATGAACGTCAACGGTTCTAGTGTCACCAATATATTCATAGCCCCAGATATGATCTAAAAGTTGTTCTCTTGTAAATACTTGGTTTGGATGGCTGGCTAGAAAATAAAATAGTTCCAACTCCTTTGGTGGCATTTCTATATTATTACCGTAGTAGGTAACAGAATAATTAGAGATGTTAATGATTAAATCAGGGTAGGATACATATTCTCCAGTTTGCTCTGGTAGGATTACCTCGGCTACAGGTGCAGGAACTTGATGAAATCTCCTAAGAACTGCCTTTACTCTTGCTACTAATTCTTTAGAATCAAAAGGTTTTATGATATAATCATCAGCTCCAAGTTCTAGGCCTAATACTTTATCAAAGATTTCCCCTTTAGCAGATAACATAATTATTGGCACGGAAGAGGTTTTGCGTATTTCACGACAAACTTCGTATCCGTCAATACCTGGTAACATAAGGTCAAGAAGAATTAAGTTTGGAGAATAATTAGAAAAACTAGTTATCGCTTCTTCTCCATCATGTACCATAAGAGTATCAAAACACTCTTTTGTTAAATAAAGTGAGATTAACTCAGCAATATTAACATCATCATCTACGATAAGAATTTTTTGCTTCGTTGCCATAAGACTCCTTTCTTGCCAAAAGTAAGTCCTTAACCTCCACTTACTTTCTAAGAAGGGAAGGACTTACTTATGGTAATATAACAAACATGATTATTCTATGATTTAAATTCTGCTATAGTTACGCCATTACCACCTTCGCCAAAAGCACCAAGACGGAAAGATTTAATGTATTTTGTTCTCTTTAGATGAGCTTGTACAGCATTTTTTAATGCGCCAGTTCCTACTCCATGGATAATAGTAACTTGTGGTAGATGGGATAGATAAGCGTCATCTAAATATTTATCTAGTTCAGACAATGCTTCATCTACTGTTTTTCCAACTAAATTAATTTCTGTACTAATTGTCATAGCCTTAGATAGTTTAATTTTTCCTGAGCCTGTTTTGGTTAAATTTGGTCCAGTAATATCAGGTTCATCAAGTAATTCTAAATCACTTATATTAACTAGCGAACGTAGGATACCCATTTGAACAAATAAGTCACCTTTTGCGTTTGGTAAACTGCTTACAGTGCCTTTTAGTCCAAGGCTTAATACATTTACACTATCACCTAATTTAAAATCATTTGGTTTTTGTAATTTTTTTGGTTTTGGCTTACTTTTAATTGTAAGTTTAGACTCTGCTTCTGTTAATTTACCTCTTAAAAAGCTTCGTTCATTCTCCATATCTTTGTGAGAACCCATTTCAGAACCCCATTTATTAAAGTTCTTTATTGCTCTATCTGCAACCTCTTTTGCGTCACTAAGAATTAGGCGAGCTTCTTCGTTGGCATTTTCTAATATTTTAGCTTTTGCCTTATCAATTTTGTCGTTCTTTTCAGCAAGCTTACGTTTTAATTCTTCAATTTCTTTTTTCGTTTTCTCTATTGCAAGTTTTTCATTTTCCATAGCAATACGATTACTTTCAAGATCTGTTATTAAATCTTCAAAGCTTTTATCTTGGGTACCAATTAAAGCTTTTGCATCATCGATAATGTGATTTGGAAGCCCGAGTTTATTTGATATAGCAAAGGCATTACTTTTGCCTGGAATACCAATTAATAGCCTATAAGTAGGACGAAGAGTTTCCACATCAAATTCGCAACAAGCATTGCTTACTCCTTCTGTAGAGAGAGCATATACTTTTAATTCGCTATAGTGAGTGGTTGCCATAGTGGACACTTTTCTTTTGTGTAAATAAGAAAGAATAGCCATAGCAAGGGCAGCGCCTTCCGTTGGATCAGTACCAGCGCCTAATTCATCAAATAGTACTAGGGATTTGTAATTTGCTTTTTCTAAGATAGATACGGTGTTGGTCATATGAGAGGAGAAGGTACTAAGGCTTTGCTCAATACTTTGTTCATCACCTATATCAGCATATACTTCTTCAAAAACAGCTAGTTCTGAACCATCAAATGCAGGGATGTGAAGGCCAGCTTGACCCATTAAGGTAAATAACCCAACTGTCTTTAATGATACGGTTTTACCTCCTGTATTAGGTCCTGTTATAACTAAAAGTTTAAACTCTTTACCTAAATGAATATCAATAGGTACTACTTTTTTAGGATCAATTAAAGGATGTCTGCCTTTTTTAATGTTAACATAACCTTTATCGTTAAACAATGGAGCAGTACCTTTCATATTTTTTGATAATGTAGCCCTTGCAAAAATAAAATCAAGTACAGGTAGTGTGGCCACATTATATTTTATTTTTTCTACCTCAGTACCACAAAGATTACTAAGTTCAGCTAAAATTCGCTCAATCTCAACTTGTTCCTTTAATTCTAATTCTCTTAGTTCATTATTTAATTTAACAACTGCCATTGGTTCAATAAAACTTGTAGATCCTGTGGAAGATTGATCGTGAACCATACCAGGAAATTGGCCTTTGTACTCGGACTTAACAGGTATACAATATCTTCCATTACGCATAGTAATTAGATTATCTTGAAGCATAAGCTTTTGTCCTTGAGAATTAAGTATTTGGTTCAACTGGTCGTGAATTTTATCGTTGGTTTGCTTCATAGCCCTACGAATACTTTTTAATGTGGAGCTAGCATCATCTGCTATGTCTTCTTCGCTTATGATACAGCGCTTAATTTCATTGTTAATTGGACTTAAAGGTTCGAGAGAATTAAACATCTCATCAAGTGAATCCTCGTTTGTTTCACTATCTCTTGTTCCATAAGATTTAATTCTTAGGGTAGCATCAAGTAGAGAACTAATGTGAATTAATTCTCCTGCTGTAAGGCTTGAGCCAATTTCCAAGCGTTTTAGTGAGGCTCTTACATCGTGTACACCATAAAAGCCTAAACTACCCTTTTTAAAGATCCTTGATAATGCATCACTCGTTTGTGTTTGCATAGTAGTGATTTCTTCTAAATCAGAACTTGGTAATAAAGCTCTACATAGCTCCTTGCCAAGAGAAGAACCAGCAAGTTCTGCTAATTTATCTATGATTTTATAAAATTCTAAAGTCTTTAATGCCCTTTGATTCATAATATTACAGTTCCTTTCAATATTAACATATACACCCCTGTGTAAGTAATTATTATATACTAATGAAATCATTCTTACCAACGAAATCACTCCGCTGGAATAATGTCCTAGTATTTCTATTTTACATTATTTTATAAAAAATGAAAACCATATTTTGAAAATTAAAACTAAACATTGCTTTGTTTACAATTAATTCATATAATGTTCATATATAAATGGTACAATAGTCTCAGAGATTGTCCTAAAAGGAGAAAGTAGATGTCAGAGGATATGAATAAAAATGATAATAAAGGTTTTACATTTATTCAAGAACAAATAGCATCTAAAAAAAGAGGAAGAGTAAAAAGGATGCTTTTTTCATTTGCTTGGACAGTAGTTCTAGCATGTGTTTTTGGTGCTGTTGCAGCAGTGGTTTTTTGTATTTCAGGACCAACTATTAATAAAATATTTGGAAAAAATGAAGAGAAAAAAACTGTTGAATTTCCGACTACAACTCCAGATGACATAGAAGAGAATACAGAATCTTCGAATAACAATGGAGTAGGGACATCTACGGATTTAGTAGATCAAACAGACAATATAGGTGGGGACAATCAGCAAGATATAGGTGAAGATAAAGAAAACATAGTACCAGAGACCGTAATTATTGAAAAGCGTGTGAATGCTAATATAAAAGATCTGGATAGTATATATAGTGATTTAAGGGGTATTAGTAATAAACTAAACAAATCCCTTGTAACTGTAGTTGGCATAAGTAGTGAGCAAGATTGGCTTGAGAATGAATATGATTTAGCAACAACTACTGGTTTAGTAGTTGGAGAAAATGGAGCGGATCTACTAGTTTTAGTTAGTTACGATAAAATAAAAGAAGCTAAGAATATAAAGATTGTTTTATCGGATATGAAACAAGTAAGTGGAAGATTACAAAGTTATGATTTGGATTTGAATTTAGCAATTGTGGCTGTAAAATTAGATCAACTTAATAGTGATCAGTTAGGATATATACAAAAAGCTGATTTAGGTGAATCCTACTCCGCCGTTGTTGGAACACCTGTATTAGCACTTGGAGCACCAAATGGTTATGTTGGTTCCTTTGGAGTTGGTTATATATCTAGTAAATTATCCAGTAGATATATTACAGACAATAAAATCGATGTTTTCCATATAGATATTGATAGTAATGAAAATAGCGAAGGAATTATCGTAGATTTTAAAGGAGAAGTAATTGGAATTATTACTCATACATTAAAAGATATTGATAATCCGAATGTGACAACCGTTATTGGAATCTCTAGAATAAAGAAAATTATAGAATCCTTGTCAAATGATACGGAACGTACTTATTTTGGTATTAAGGCAATTGATATACCAGAATCTGTTCTAAAAGAAAAAGAATATGAAATTGTGGGTGGTATATATGTTACGGAAGTACAAACAAATTCACCTGCCCTAGAGGGTGGTATTCAAATTGGTGATATTATTTTGTCAATTAATGATACTAGTATTTTGACAGTACAAGCGTTTAATAATATTATATCTTCCAATGAGCCAAAAACCACATTAACAGTGAAGGTACTACGAACCTCAAAATCTACGGATAAGGAAATGGAACTTACTGTAGTACTAGGAAAGAAAATCGGATAAAAGGGGATTTTAAATATCCCTTTAACAGAGCTAGTAAGCGTATAATGCTTAGTGGCTCTTTTTAAATGTAGTTGAAAACGTAGGAGTGCTCATGTATAATGAAGAGAGTTAAAAACCAAAAGAAGTAAAAAGAGAGTAAAAACAAAAAGTATTAAAAGGAAGTTGTATATTAGAAAGGCAAGGTATTTAAATGAGATATATCGGTGATTTAAGAGAAGGGGATATGGTGTCTGAAACATATCTTTGTAAGGCAAAACAGACACTAACGACAAAAGCAGGAAAGAATTATTATTCTTTATTATTACAGGACAAAACAGGAACCTTAGATGCAAAAGTATGGGATTGCGCCGGTATTGATTATTTTGACGCACTAGATTATATCCGTGTAGACGGTCAACTAATAAGCTTTCAAGGGGCTTTACAATTAAATATAAAGAGGGTTAGAAGAAGTAGTGAAGGAGAATATGATCCAAAAGACTTCGTACCAACTACAAATAAGAACATAGATGAAATGTATAAAGATATATTAAAATATATTGAGAGTATAAAAGAACCTCACTTAAAAAAATTAGCAGAAAGCTTTTTTGTACTTGATAAAGAATTTTTATCAAAATTTAAAATGCATTCAGCTGCTAAAAGTGTTCATCATGGTTTTGCCGGAGGATTACTAGAGCATACTCTAGGTGTAGTAAAGTTATGTGACTACTATGCAGGCAATTACCCTATGATAAATAGAGATTTATTAATAACAGCAGCAATGTTTCATGACATTGGTAAGATAGAGGAATTATCTGGATTTCCAGAGAATGATTACACTGATGATGGTCAATTATTAGGACATATATTTATTGGAGCTGAAATGATTGGAGCTAGAATACGAACAATACCTAATTTTCCAACTGCTCTTAGCACACAACTTAGACATTGTATCTTATCACATCATGGGGAATTAGAATATGGTTCACCTAAAAAACCTGCAATTATAGAGGCATTTGCCCTTAATTTTGCGGATAATACAGATGCTAAATTACAAACCATGACAGAAATCTTAGGTGCTGGAGATGAGAAAGCTACTTGGCTTGGGTTTAATCGTCTGTTCGAAACAAATATAAGAAGAACCATATTTTAATGGATTAAAGGTTGAAAGAAATCTAATGATAAGAAAGGATGCCACGTTTTCATTCTTTCAACTTGTGTTATTGTGGCGGTATCCCATCTGCTAGCAGATGAGATATACAATGGTGTAAAAATGAATAAAAATGATGAAGTCATAATTGAAATAACAGATATCGGTTCAGGCGGCGAAGGTGTTGGAAAAGTTAACGGAGAAACAGGTGGCAAAGCCGACGGGTTTACACTATTTGTTAAGAATGCCTTAATGGGTGATAAAGTTAAAGTTAAGGTTATGAAGGCAAAGAAAAACTATGGTTATGCAAGAATAGTTGAAATATTAGAGCCTTCCCCTTACCGTGTAACACCAAAGTGTGAAATCGCTCATAAATGCGGTGGATGTAGCATACAGCACTTAGACTACAATAAGCAATTAGAATATAAAGAAAATAAAGTAAAAAGTTGCCTTAAGAGAATAGGTGGGTTTCAGGATGATATCCATTTTGAACCTATCATCGGTATGGAGGAGCCTTATTATTACCGTAACAAGGCACAATTTCCTGTTAGCCGTGATAAAGATGGAAATGTTATCATTGGCTTTTATGCAAGTGGTACTCATTCTATTATTGATACCAATCATTGTTCCATCGGGGCAAAAGAAAATGATCTAATTATTAGTAAGGTGAGAGACTTTATAACGAAGTATAATATTAGCACCTACGATGAAGAAAAACATGAGGGATTAGTTCGTCATATATTAACTCGTGTTGGATTTGTTACAGGTGAAATTATGGTGTGCTTTATCATAAATGGTAAATCACTTCCCCATAGTGAGGAGATTGTAAGCAGTCTTTGTGAAATACCTAATATGAAGAGTATTAGCATTAATATAAATACAGAAAAGACCAATGTAATCCTGGGAGAAAAGGTGAAACCATTGTATGGTGAAACTTATATTACAGATTATATCGGTGATATTAAATATCAGATAAGTCCATTATCTTTTTATCAAGTAAATCCAGTGCAAACAAAGAAACTCTATGAAACGGCTCTATCCTTTAGTGAACTTAAAGGAAATGAAGTGGTTTGGGATCTATATTGTGGGATCGGAACCATATCATTGTTCTTAGCACAGAAGGCAAAACAGGTATATGGAGTTGAGATAGTACCACAGGCTATAGAAGATGCAAAGAGAAATGCCATGATTAATGGTATTACCAATGCAGAATTCTTTGTAGGGGCGGCAGAAGATGTTCTACCTAGAAAATATGAAGAAGATGGAACCTATGCTGACGTTATTGTAGTGGATCCACCTCGTAAGGGCTGTGATGAAACTCTTCTTAATACCATCGTAACTATGGAACCAAAACGAGTGGTGTATGTATCTTGTGATCCAGCAACACTTGCAAGAGATTTAAGATATCTATGTGATAGAGGATATGAAATTAAGAAAGTTCAAGTAGTAGATCAGTTTGCTCATACGGTGCATGTGGAGACGGTTGTTCTGTTGTCCCAACAAAAAGAAAAGGCATTTCATGTTGGAATTAAAATGAAATTATAAGTATAATTTGGGAGATTTCGATTGAAATCTCCTTTTTGTATGTGATGTGTCCAGCGAAGCTGGACTACAC
>JAEWHU010000016.1 GCA_023387635.1 Bacillota bacterium | reverse complement strand
CCACTAGCTCTTCCAGCAGATGACTCTGTTACTGGTATCATAGTTACTTCATCCTCTTTAGCAATCTTATAAGCCCTCAAAAACTTTCCTTCTTTGTTTAACAATATCTCTACTTGAGCCCGCGCATTCATATGAGCCAAAGGAGCTAACATTGTGTTATCTGCTTCCTTACCTACCATATGTAAATTGTTATCATAAGTTTGTTGTAACATAGATGCCCATGACATTATTTCACCTCCTCAAATTCTTTTAAACCAATGAAATTATTAAATTCCTCCCCAAACATTTTCATCCCCATGTCTTTTATATATCTGTGTGAACAATCTTTTGGATGTAAGAATTTAATAACGCCGTTTCTCATAACAGGGTTCCAAAAATTAACCGTCATACTTCCACGTGTTTCGTCAGAATATGCCTCATCTGCATAAGTAATACCATGATACATGTAGCCAAATGCTAATTCTCCTAGCTTATCATAATATCCTGCACCTTCCCCATATTCACATGGTTCTACATAAGCTTGGCATTCTCTTGTTCCTAAAAATACATCTCTTCTCCCGCCTCGCTCAATCATTCGTTTTGCAACATTATGATGCTTATTTTCATTTCTGTCCTTGCTTAACTCAGGGCGATTCTCATTCCATATAAAATGTGCCTTTACTTGATATTTGCAATCTTTTAAATACGTATAGTATGATAAGTCGTTTTTATCATTATAGTATTTAATCGGTCTTATTCCCTTTGTTTCCATTTGAATTTGATTCATGACTCTAATTTCATCAATGATCCATATAATTGTGGGTTTCCAGTAAATACTATGTAATACCCCTTTCATCGATTCGTACGTAGGTATCTGATAAGAACACTTTTCCCCACCTACTCTAGTCACTGGTTCCGAAAATAAAGCATAATCCCCTGTCACACAAAACTCTACAATATTATCGTGTTGCATAGCATAACTCCTTTCTAGTCTAGTATAAAAAAATTCCACATTATATTGATCTTTCACCCCCAAATTATCATCATATCCTTCTTCTTTTAATAATAAAAAATGTTTAGTGCTATCTAATTCTAACACGCCATTTTTTTCCAAAGAATTCTTTTGATAATCATAAATTTGTACGGTATAAGGTTTTGCCTTTGTAATTAGTTCATTTAATCTCTTTAAATCGAATTCCAAATTGTTATGCCTTAATTCATCTATTATCTCTTTTGCAACATCATCGTATGGAACTATTACATCCACTGTATTATCCTCAAACACTTTAAATACATCTCCAGCCGTTTTAAAGGATTGCTGTAAAATATGTCTCGTTCGAATCTCAGCAGTACGTTCAACAACAGAACTATTACTACTTAATAAATCAAAAATATTATGTGTTTTATTCATACACTCTTTAAATACATGGGGATAACCAAAATCCCCTTTTACTTTTGATACTGAATACAAAAGCGAATAATAATGATTGATATGATTAGTGCTTAATATGTCATCCTTTTCCAAAATTCCATTCTTTATTGATTCTAAGAATTTTATATAAGCTTCTTGGCTATTCATAATATCTTTTAATTTTGAAACGTTTTCTTCTTTTACTTTAATTACAAAAGTATCTTTCTGTCCTACAAACTCACCATGACGATTACACCTGCCTGCTGCCTGTGCAACATTATCCAAACCTGCTTGAGCTCGAATCACACATTCAAAAGATAAATCAACACCTGCTTCAATCAATTGTGTAGCAATGCAAATTATCTTTTGATCTTTTTGATTAATAAGTAGGTTAGATATTTCATACATTGTATTCACACGGTGAGCCATACACATTGAAGTAGATAAATGAAAACTCCGTACTCCTTCATTGATATTTTCATTTATTCGTTGAAATATCTTAGAAGCCGTATCCTTTGTATTACAAATCATCAATAAAGAATTTCTTGTATCCATACACTCGACGATAAAATCAACGATTTCCTCTATACTCCAACCAAATTGAGCTCCTAGATTAATAACTTTAGTTCGTTCAAATGCCTTCCATACTTCTTTTTTATATGGAACTAATTCACTATTTTCTGTTACAAGCAAAGGGTAATCTGCACATTCTAAAACTGGTTGCGTTGCAGAACATAAAATAACAGTAGTATTACAACACTGGGATAAAAAATTTATTGCTTCATTAAACATATACACCATTTTTTTAGGTAGAGATTGTATTTCATCAATTATTATTACACTGTTGCTTAGTGCTTGAAAGCGTCGAACATTTGACATGTTACTATGAAATAGCGTTTCTAAAAAACGTACGAATGTTGTAATCACAATTTTCTCTGCCCATGACTCTGTTAGCAATTCATAATAATCCAATTCTTCTTCATTACTTCTATTTAATATAACATTTGAATGATGTTCTAAAACCCTCTCCTTTTCTTTAGAATATTCCCTTATAACTTTACTATTTTGTTCGAGTACACTGAGCAATGGAATAACAAAAATAATTCTTGATTTATTATATTGCGATGCATGAGCATATGCATAACGAAGAGTTGCAAGTGTCTTTCCACCACCTGTAGGCACTGTACATCGATAAATTCCTGATTGATTTATTGCTGCTTTCTTACATTCATCTGATATATATTTACGTGCCATATTAATAGGCGTATTCGTTTTAAACATAGCCATTTTCTCTTCTAAAAAGCTCAATTGTTCCTTCCAGAATGTATTATCTTCTCGCTCGAGACTATACTTTTTACTTCCCATAAACTCAGCAGTGTCTCTTCGGTCTCCATTTACAACTGCAGAGGTTATCATTCTTACTAACATACCAAAATGAAATGCTAATGTCTTTCCTTTTCCCATTCTAGAGACAAACTCCTGAATCTCCATTTTTGCATTTAAGAATAGAAATTCTAATTTTTCATTTGAGATTACATCTGCGAAAAAATTATCAATACATTCTTGGTATGCAATCTCATCTTTATCTTTATTGAGTCTATATACAAATCCACTTTCATTCTCCAAATTAACAATATCAAACAAACAATGGTGAGCACCTACTGCATAAGCAAGCACTTCACCAGTTAATCTATCAAACTTATCCTTTCCTTTATTATGATATTGTTCTATTATATAAATCACCCCTGCAAATGTATGGTTTACAGAGCCTTTCTTTACCTTTTCACCGCTTGCAGCTTTTTCTAGATACTCTTGATATTCGAATTTATACTTTCCTAAATCATGAAGTAACCCTGCTAAATACCCTGTGTTTTTCAATCCAATAGATTCCATAAAACATGATGCATATTGTGCGGTATTATCTAAATGTTCTTTTAATAATTGTTCCTCACGCTCTTTATTCATATTAATAATTAAATGCCCTAAAAACTTAGTTTTTGAACCTGAATTATGTATCGCAAAATACCCCCTTTCTATTGTGTAAAAATTTGGAATATAGTATGCTATAATGA
>JAEWHU010000184.1 GCA_023387635.1 Bacillota bacterium | reverse complement strand
ATTTTGTCGTATACAATAGCTACTTTTTTATTTACTAGTTAATAATATTTTTTAATTTCTTCTTATCAATTATTTTAACTCCACCTCTTGATAGTTCAACAATTCCTTCCGAAGCAAAATACTTTAGCATACGTGAAACTACCTCTCTAGCACTTCCTACATACTTTGCTATTTGTTCATGGGTAAGTTCAATTAGCTCACTACCAATTCTAACAGATTCATCAGACAAGAAGATGGCAAGCCTTTTATCAAAGCTCATAAATAGGATTTGCTCCATAGCCCACATAACATCCGAAAAACGCTCAATCACTAATTTATCTGTAAAATTCTCTGCATACATATTTTCTTTACATAACTGCTGATACAAATTAGAAGGAAGTAATAATACATCTGTATCAGTTTCTGCATCAATATGTACTTCAAAGGTAATATTCCGTAAAATACAAGAAGCTGAAAGGATACACATATCTCCATCTCTCAGACGATATAAAGTTATTTCTTTTCCTTCATCTGATAACATATATACTCGTAATTCACCTGTTTTAATTAATAAAACACCTACACAGTCCTCGTCACCATTATGAATTGTACTTCCTTTATCATAATGGGCTGGTGTGATATTATTTAGTACAAATTCTTTTTCTTTATTGTTTAATTGTTCCCAAAAGGTCATTACCTCAGGGATATAATTTAAGTCACTTTTTGATAACATTATAAATATTCCTTTCCTTTTTTGGATAGTCCTTATTTCTCTATAGCTATTATTATACTTTCATTCTTATACTAATACAATATGATATCTTGTTTAATGTATTCCATTAATTTCTTATTCTATTATAAATGCAATATTTTACCTATATATCTAAAAAACACCTCCATTTCTATTAGAAATGGAGGTGTTTTTATTTTATATTTCTTTCACCCATAATCCATGAAGATTACAATATTCATAAACTGCTACTGGTGTTTCATCAACTAATACAAATTCAGCATGTGGTTTATCACTTGGAACTAACTTTCTAACATGGTTACCTTTATCTGTTGCAAGATAAATCCATTGAATAAAATGTTCAGCTACCATAGGATGTTCAACGCTACCAACATCAACTGTTACTTTAGTTCCTTCAACAGATACAGCAGGAACATGCTTTTCTGTTGCAGCATCTACTGTATTTGGTTCAAGATATGTCATCTTATCTCCACAACATACAAGTGGTGCACCTGATTCATTCAAAAATGTTACTAAATTACCGCAATGTTTACAAATGTAGAATTTTGTTTTTTCAGCCATTGTAATTCTCCTTTTTATAATTAATTTTATACTTTAATAGTTTTGTGCTAATACCTGAAAATATGCTTTTGGATGATCACAAATAGGACATTTTTCAAGAGCTTTCTTACCAACATGGATATGTCCACAATTAGCACATTGCCATATAGTATCTCCTTCTTTCGAGAACACTAAATCACCTTCTACGTTCTCTAATAACTTTCTATATCTAGCTTCATGCTCTTTTTCAATTTTACCTACGCCTTCAAATAAATATGCTATACGATCAAAGCCCTCTTCTCTTGCTTCTTTTGCAAAATTAGCATACATATCAGTCCACTCATAGTGTTCACCGTTAGCAGCATCTAATAAGTTTTCTTTAGTATCTGGCATTCCATCATGAAGTAATTTAAACCAGATTTTTGCGTGTTCTTTTTCATTATTAGCAGTTTCTAAAAAAAGTTGTGCGATTTGTTCATAACCTTCTTTTTTAGCCTTTGAAGCATAATATGTATACTTATTTCTTGCTTCGGACTCTCCAGCAAATGCTGCTCTTAAATTAGCTTCTGTTTTTGTACCTTTTAATTCTTTCATCTTATACCTCTTTCTTTCATAACCTAATTATCACGATGCAAAAAAAGAGAGCAATTATAAGCTTATAATATCTCTCCTTCATCAATATGTACGTTACACTTAAATTTCTGTAAACGCATCCTTCTCTAACCCACACACAGGACAAGTCCAACTATCTTCAACAGATTCCCAAGGTGTTCCAGGTGCAATTCCATTATCAGGATCACCTAATTCAGGGTCATAAACATATCCACATGGACATTCATATTTTGACATAATTGATTCCTCCGTTTCAAATTTTTTATTATGATTTGCAAAACCATAAAATAAAGACGATAAAATTATAACATGTTTTCATAAATTTGGCAACCCTCTAGTAAATACATACATGGATTGTCTTTATGTTTTCAAGTTTACATAAAAAGGTAGAAAAATCTCTTTCTCTACCTTTCCTTCCTTATCCTATCAAAGAAATTCTTCTTTATAGATAAATAATTTCTTTACAATTTATTTTTCTTCATCAGAAAACTTCTCAATACGAACCTTTAAATTTTTATCAAAGTTTTCTACTTTACGGTCATATTCCTCATTCATGTATTTTGATGTTAATAAGAAATCTGCTGTAGCTAGATTGTTAGCAATAGGTATATCATATACAACTGCAATACGAAGTAATGCTTTTACGTCTGGATCATGAGGCTGTGATTCTAATGGATCCCATAAAAATATTACAAAATCAATATTGCCCTCTACTATTCTAGAACCAATCTGTTGGTCTCCACCTAATGGTCCGCTATTATATCCTTTTACTGGTAATCCTGTTTTCTCTGTGATTAATCTTGCTGTTGTACCAGTACCACATAAGTAATGTTCTTTTAAAATATCTTTATTTTTGTCTACCCATTTTACTAATTCTTGTTTCATTCCATCATGTGCAATCAAAGCAATATGTTTTTTCTTATCAATTCTAAAATAGATATAATCATCAAGTATCATATCGTCCTCCATCTGCGTATTATAATTTACCCTTAAAGGGAACATACGCTTCCTCTAGTAATTCACCTAATACTATAATCAACATTTAGCAAAGGAGACTTTAATATCCGCTTTACAATTATTAATTATTCTGTATTCGATACTTCTATCATAATATTTTTAAACTAATAATGCAACAATAAAGTAACTACTTACTATGCATTTTTCCACTTTTAAGCTCAAATTATCTATTAAAACCAATTTATTATTCAAGAAATCTTTGGAATAATATTTCATATATTGTATATTTATAAATAAAATATACAATAAGCCTTGTTATGATTAATGTCATGTGGTAAGATAACAAGAAACAAATATCATTCATAAAACATATAACTTGACAGACTTATTCTAAAAATACCAATGAATTATTCTTAAAAGATACATAATCCCAATGTAATAACTGCTTTTAAATTATATTTTTTTATGGTAAAATTTCTTAGTCTATCATAAGTATTTGTTTTTTCGAAGACATTATCCATGAAAGATATTTATTCAATTGTAACTAATAATATTTATACTATAATTCTGCAAAATAATACATAATAAAACAGAATTATTCTATGTCTAATTAAAGCATAAAGAAAGAAGGAGGCATATATGAATAGCAATCCATTTTCAAGGATTACTAAAGATATACTTGAGTTAACAAACCTATGCACTAAAAATAGTGATATTGACCCTTCCCTTTATTCCAAGTACGATGTTAAACGAGGACTTCGAGATGTAAATGGTCGCGGAGTACTAACAGGTCTAACAGAAATTGCTGAAGTTCGCTCTTATAACATTGTGGATTCTAACTACATACCTTGCGAAGGAAAGCTATTTTACCGTGGGATAGATGTAGAAGAAATTGTTGATGGTTTTACAAAAGACGATCGGTTTGGATTTGAAGAAATAACTTATTTATTACTATTTGGAGAACTACCTTCAAAAGAAGAGTTAGGACGTTTTAATAAATTACTTGGTGAATACCGCTCGCTACCTACTTCTTTTGTAAGAGATATTATTATGAAAGCACCTAGTTCAGATATGATGAATACTCTTGCTAGAAGCGTTTTAACCTTATATTCATATGATGATCTTGCTGATGATATATCCATACCCAATGTACTAAGACAATCCTTACAATTAATCTCCTTGTTCCCACTCTTATCTGTATACGGTTACCAAGCGTACAGACATTATCAATGTGGCCAAAGTTTAGTCATACACACACCAGATCCAAACCTTTCTACTGCTGAATTAATTCTCCACTTGTTAAGACCAGATAGTAAGTACACTCCTCTTGAAGCTAAAATACTTGATGTTGCTTTAGTCATTCATGCGGAACATGGCGGTGGTAATAACTCATCCTTTACAACCCATGTAGTTTCCTCAACTGGAACTGATACCTATTCTTCTGTTGCTGCTTCCTTAGGCTCACTAAAAGGGCCAAAACATGGTGGAGCTAATATAAAAGTAATTCAAATGTTTGATGATATGAAAAAAAATCTAAAGGATTGGGAAGACGAAGAAGAAGTAAGTAATTATCTAGCTGCTCTCTTACATAAAGAAGCTTTTGATAAAGCTGGGTTAATCTATGGAATGGGTCATGCAATATATTCAATTTCTGATCCAAGAGCTAATATCTTTAAAGGTTTTGTAAAGAAATTATCAGAAGAAAAAAACAGAACAAAGGAATTTAAACTTTATAATTTAGTTGAAAAATTAGCACCTGCAGTAATCGCAAAAGAACGTAAGATATATAAAGGTGTTAGCGCTAATGTGGATTTCTATAGTGGTTTTGTTTATAGTATGTTAGATTTACCACTGGAACTTTATACACCTATTTTTGCCATCTCACGTATATCTGGTTGGAGTGCACATCGTATTGAAGAGCTGATTAACGCAAGTAAAATTATTCGTCCTGCTTATCAATGCGTTGCAAAAGAGCAAGAATATGTTAGCATGGAAGATAGATAATACTAAAATAACATAAACTCGAATTAACATCACATCATACTTAAAGAATAGGTTAAATGAGTCAAAATATAACATCTTTTCAAAATTATATTTTGATTCATTTAACCTTTATTTTTTTGCATAATGAATAACTCATGAATAATTCACATAATGATTGGTTCATTGTATTAACTCATTACATATTACGAAATCTATTATATCTTTCCTTCACTATATCTTCTTTGGTTTTATTTTTATATCTACAAATAAAGTCAAGGATACCCTCTCTTAACCTATTTACTTCACCATCCATATTATCTTTCATCAAATTATCTTCTTCTACAATCTTATTAATTATACCAAGTTCATACAGGTCTTTTGCTGTTATTTTCATTATTTCTGCTGCTTCCCCTGCTCGCTTGCTATCCTTCCATAAAATAGAGGCAAATCCTTCTGGCGATAATATAGAATATATTGCATTTTCTAGCATCCACACTTCATCCGAAACCCCAAGGGCTAATGCTCCACCACTTCCACCCTCTCCTATTATAATAGAAAGAATAGGTGTTTTGATTCCAGACATCTCAATTAAGCTTCGTGCAATTGCTTCTCCTTGACCATTTTCTTCTGCATCAATTCCACAAAAAGCACCTGGTGTATCTATAAATATTATAATTGGATTATTAAATTTTTCGGCCTGCTTCATTAACCTTAATGCTTTTCTATATCCTTTTGGACTTGCCATACCATAGTTTCTTTTTGCATTTTCTTTTATGGTTCTACCCTTTTGGTGTCCTATCACTGTAACTGTATTATCACCAATGGTTGCAAGACCTGTTATAATTGCTCCATCATCTCCACTAAGACGATCACCATGCAATTCCATAAACATGCTAAAAATACCATTGATAAAATCTAATGTGGTTGGCCTATCACTACTTCTTGCTAACCTTACTTTTTCCCATGCAGTTAAATCCATAATACTTCCTCCTAGTTAAGACAACTAACTAAAGTTGACAAGGTTTGCTTTAATTTATTTCTTTTTACAATCTTGTCTACAAAGCCATGTTCTAATAAGAATTCTGATCTTTGAAAGCCTTCTGGTAGTTTTTGCCCTATGGTTTGTTCAATAACTCTTGGCCCTGCAAATCCTACTAGTGCATTTGGTTCTGCTAGAATAACATCCCCTAGCATGGCGAAGCTAGCCATAACACCACCTGTTGTTGGATCTGTTAATACAGAGACGTATAATAAGCCCTCTTCATCATGTTTTCTAAGTGCTTGTGAGGTTTTTGCCATCTGCATAAGGGATATAATTCCTTCTTGCATTCTTGCTCCTCCTGAACAGCAGAAAATAATCAAAGGAAGTTTTTCATTTGTTGCTCTTTCAATTAATCTAGTTATTTTTTCCCCTGTTACATAACCCATACTTCCCATTAGAAAAGTAGCCGCCATTACACCAATTGCTACTTGCTTTTCATTAATAGTTCCTTTTCCTGTTACAACCGCTTCATCCAGATTATTTAATCTCTTTGTATGTTCTAATTTTTCTCTATATCCAGGAAATGATAGTGGATCGCTAATTTCTAACATTTCATCCCATTCTACAAAACTTCCTTTATCCAGTATCATACTAAGTCTTGTTCTTGGATCTATTCTAAAATGATGATTGCAATGGGGACATATATAATAATTGTCTATCATATCTTCTGAATAGATAATCTCATTGCATTTATCACATTTGCTAAAAAGCCCATCCGGTATCTGATTCTCGTCTAAGCTTTCTCTAATTTTTTCTGTTAACCTTATATTCCTTAGTTCTAAACTAGAGAAACTTTTCTTAAACATCTCTTTTAACATATAACTCCTTTCACGCTAACTTAGTGGAATTGTTCACATTCTTAGCGGGATTTATATCTAATTCATTTGATAACAAACGTTCCACAAATCCAGTATCTACATTTCCATCAATATAATCTTCATTATTAATAAGCTGGTACAAGAAATCTATATTTGTAATAATTCCTTCAATCACTAATTCCCCTAAAACACCTTGCATTTTTTTAATAGCAAGTTCTCTATTCCCATCGTGTACCATTAATTTCACTACAAGTGAATCATAAGCGGACGGTACTTTATATCCTGCATACAATGCAGAATCAATTCTTACCCCATTTCCTCCTGGCATATGCAAACCTGTCACAAGGCCAGGGGACGGCATAAAGTTATTGTATGGATTTTCCGCATTAATTCTACATTCAATGGAATGACCATGAAATTTAATATCCTCTTGAGTAAAACTAAGAGCATTTCCACTTGCAATTTTAATCTGTTCTTTAACTAAGTCAATTCCTGTTATCATTTCTGTAATGCCATGTTCAACTTGAATCCTTGTATTCATCTCTATAAAATAATAATTACCTTCATTATCCACAATAAATTCTACTGTTCCAGCATTCGTATATCCCACTGCCTTTGCAGCTTTTATGGCAGCCTCACCCATCTCTTTTCTTAAGGCGTCACTAATGCATAAGGAGGGCGCCTCTTCAATCAATTTTTGATGTCTCCTTTGAATCGAACAATCTCTTTCTCCAAGATGGACCACATTACCATAGTTATCCGCGAGTATTTGGAATTCTATATGTCTTGCTTTCTTTATATATTTTTCAATATACATGCTATCGTCACCAAAGGCCATTTTAGCTTCTTGTTTTGCTGTTTCAAAATGATGAATAAAATCTTCATCTCTATCAATAATACGCATCCCTCTGCCACCACCACCAGCAGATGCCTTTATCATAATTGGATATCCTATTTCTCTTGCATATTTAAGTCCCATTTCCGTCGTTTCAATGATTTCTTTCGTTCCTGGTACTACTGGTACTCCTGAATTAATCATAGTTTTTCTTGCTTCTGATTTATTCCCCATACGGTCAATTACTTCAGATGTTGGCCCTATAAAAGTTATATTACATTTCTTACATAACTCTGCAAATTTACTGTTTTCTGAAAGAAATCCAAACCCTGGATGTATGGCGTCGGCACCTGATATATGCGCAGCACTTAATATTCTATCCATGCGAAGATAACTATCCTTTGCAGCCATAGAACCAATACAAATACTTTCATCAGCGAGTTGGGCATGCAATGCATCTTTATCTACATCAGAGCATATTGCAACAGTTCTTATCCCCATCTCTCTGCATCCTCGTATAATTCGTAAGGCAATTTCACCACGATTAGCTATTAAAATTTTCTTAATCATTCAATACCTCCAATAAACTATACTAAAACATCTTTTGAAATTAGATACGCTATTCTTATCGTATATTCTGGATCTACTTTCCTACTTACTGAAATTTAACCTAACACAAAAATAAGTTCTGCTTCAGCAAATACACTAGTCTCATCATAAGCTTTTGCCTTAGCTATACCAATATTTCCTTTTTCTTTGATTAGTTCTACCTCTAATGTAAGAACATCACCAGGGACAATTTTCCTACGAAATTTTGCTTTATTAATTCCACCAAAAAAAGAATTCTTTCCCTTGTTCTCATCTTTTGATAAACAGATAACAGCACCAACTTGAGCTAGTGCTTCTATTACTATAACTCCAGGTACTACAGGCTCTTCTGGAAAATGTCCAGCAAAAAAAGACTCATTATAAGTAATACATTTTCGTCCAATAGCACGCTTTCCAGGTTCTAAAAAGTCAATTCTATCAATTAATAAAAAAGGACTTCTTTGTGGTATAATTTTTTGTATATCAATAATATTTAACATATTATGCTCCTAACTAAATAAAGACATTTTTAAGTTACTATAAGTCTTTTTTTTATTATGTGTATTATGCTTCTCGTATAGTAACTAAAGGCTTTAGATACTCAACCATTTCTTCATTAGACACTAAAATTTCCTCAACAATACCGTCATAAGGAGATTCAATTTCATTCATAAGTTTCATAGCCTCAACAATACCAATTATTTGACCTTTCTTAACAACATCTCCAACCATTATATAAGGGCTTTTCCCTTGCTCTTTTGAAGAGTAAAAAGTTCCAACCATTGGTGAAGTAATACATTTCACCTTATTTTCTTCTATGTGATCAATATCGCTGTTATTCCTAGTTACAGGGTGTAATACCACATCTTCTCTTTCATATACAATATTCTCTTTACCTAAGTGCAATTTACAACCTTCCTCTTCATATTCAAACTTAGTTAGAGGTGATTCAGAAACTGCTTTTATCAGTTTTATAATCTGTTCTACTTCCACAGGTTACTCCTCCTAATTAACATATTTTTTAACCAAAAGACTTCCATTGTGTCCTCCAAAACCTAACGAATTAGATATGGCATAATTCACAGGTTCACCAACTCTTGGTTCTTTTGTATAATTAAGATCAAGTTCTTCGTCTTCTATTTCATATCCTACTGTTGCATGAATGTAATCTTCCATTAAACTCTTTACACATACAATAAATTCAACAGCTCCAGCCGCTCCAAGTAAATGTCCCACCATAGATTTTGTTGAATTTACATTAAGCTTATATGCATGTTCACCAAAAGCTTTTTTTATTGATCTAGTTTCATACAAATCATTGTGATGAGTACTCGTGCCATGAGCATTTATATAATCTACATCTTCTGGCTTTATTCCAGCTTCATTAATTGCAAATAACATAGCCCTTGCTGCACCATCTCCGTCTTCACTTGGTGATGTAATGTGATAGGCATCACAAGTAGCTCCATAGCCAACTAGTTCAGCTAGAATATTCGCTCCCCTAGCTTTTGCATGTTCATAAGATTCTAGAACAACAACTCCTGCACCTTCTCCCATAACAAATCCACTTCTTTCTTTATCAAATGGAATGGATGCTCTCCTTGGATCTTCACTTGTTGTCATCGCTGTTAAAGCACTAAATCCTGCAACTCCAAGTGGAGTAATTGCAGCTTCTGTTCCTCCTGCTAACATAACATCAACTTCATTACATTGGATATAACGATATGCATCTCCGATTGAGTGGGTACCAGTTGCACATGCTGTTACTATATTAGTACACTTTCCTTGCAATCCAAACTGAATGGCTACATTTCCTGCTGCCATATTAGAAATCATCATAGGTATTAGTAATGGTGCAATTCTCTTTGGCCCTTTATCTAATAACTTTGCATGTTCTCTCTCAATGGATTGTAGGCTTCCAATTCCAGAACCAATGGAAACACCAATACGAGTTAAATCCTCTTTGTCTAAATCTAATTTAGAATCTTCAATAGCTTCCTTAGCTGCAGCTACTGCAAATTGACTAAAAGCTTCCATTCTTTTTGCAGTTTTAATATCCATATAGTTTTCTGGATTAAAGTCAGATACTTGGGCAGCTAATTTTACTTTATATTCACTTGTATCAAAATAAGATATCGGCTTAAATGCAGTCTTTCCATCTTTTATGTTCTTCCAAAAATCATTTATATTATTACCAAGGGGGGATATAATCCCCATTCCAGTTATAACTACTCTCTTCATATTTTGCTCCCGTCTGCGTGCTCCGCACGCATATTAATCAAGGGCAGTGTGAAAATGTTCTTCTTTCACACTTTGCTCCCGTCTGCGTAATAGCACGCATATTATCAATTTATATTGAAAGTCCACCATCAATTTGAATAACCTGACCGGTGATATAGGATGCTTTATCCGATGCTAAAAATGCTACCATTTCCGCAATGTCTTCGCATTCACCAAGTCTTTTTAGTGGAACCATACCAGCAATTTGTTCTTTTAATTCTTCTTTTAAGACTGCTGTCATATCTGTATTTATATAACCAGGTGCAATGGCATTAACACGAATTCCTCTTACGCCAATTTCTTTCGCTAATGTTTTTGTCATACCAATCACTCCAGCTTTTGCTGCACTATAATTAATTTGTCCTGGATTACCATTAATTCCTATAATGGACGAAATGTTAATAATACTTCCACTTCTTTGTTTTATCATTACTTTAGATGCTTGCTGTAGACAAAGGAATGTTCCTTTTAGATTAACATCAATTACCTCATCCCATTCTGCTTCCGACATTTTAATACACAGATTATCCCTAGTTATTCCTGCATTATTAACAAGAATATCTATATGTTTGTATTCCTTTAGAACAGTAGAGAACATCTCTTTCACTACCTTTGGTTCTTTAACATTACCTTGATATATAGAACCTTTTCCGCCATTTTTTAAGATGATATCTAAGGTTTCTTCTGCTTTTTCCTTAGAACCACAGTAATTAATAATAACTGTGGCACCATAGTTTGCCAAAGTTAAAGCAATTTTCCTTCCTATTCCTCTACTTCCTCCTGTAACAAGAGCAACTTTACCTGTAAGCATGTAGGACCTCCTTTAATTTATCCAAATCCTCTACTTTATCAATATTAATGCACTTAATCTCTTTGTTTATCTTCCTTACCATAGCAGATAAAGTTTTACCTGGACCAATTTCAATCATTGTTGTAACATTATTATCTATCATAGTTTCAATACTTTGCTGCCATAATACAGGTGAATAAACTTGCTTTGATAAAAGACTTGCTATATCTTTACTCTCTGTAATATAACTTGCATTTACATTGGATACGTATGGTATAACTGGTTCATTTATCCTGGCTTTTTCTAACACCTGATATAATTTTTCTCCTGCCTCTTTTAACATAGGCGAATGGAAAGGCCCACTTACATTTAGAGGAATTACCTTTTTAGCACCTACTTCTTTTAATCTTTCGCTTATTTGTAATACACTTTTCCTTACTCCAGTTATTACCGCCTGGCCGTTACAGTTATAGTTAGCTACTGTTACAGTTCCATTTGACTCCTTGCAAATGGACTCAAGTAAACCATTCTCTAATCCAAGAACAGCTGCCATCATACCAATTCCTGGCTCTACTGCTTCTTCCATAAGCTCGCCTCTTTTTTTTACTACTAATAATCCATCTTTAAAACTTATAATTCCACTTGCCATTAGAGCAGGATATTCACCAAGGCTTAAACCTGCGCATACATCTGCTCTTATACCCATGGATTCTATTTTCGTTAAAATTGCACGACATACTGTTACCATTGCAATTTGAGTATACCTAGTTAAATTGATTTGTTCATTATCTTCAAAACATAATCTTTTCATATCAATGTCTAGAAGGTTTGATGACTCATTAAACACATCTTTACAGCATTCAAAGTTATTATAAAAATCTTCCCCCATACCGACGTATTGGGAGCCTTGACCTGGAAAGATGAAAGCAATTTTATGAATTTTATTCATATATGGCTCCAATCTGCGTGTTTTGCACGCATACATGTATATATAGGGTTTAATCCCTTTTTTATAGAAAGCATAGTAATTAAAGCGCAAATATTAAGCATATTATTTGTTTAATTATTTAACGAATTAACCTTTTAAACTTTCTACGCATTAAAGTGCCATTGTAATAAATCTTCCTATGAATTCATGGTGCGACTACCTTTATACTAGCAATCGCTTAATACCAATCCATTCATTAATTCTTTGGCTTCCTTTATTATTTCCTGAATAATCTCCTCACAAGACTGTTCTTTATTAATCATTCCTGCAATTTGCCCTGCCATAATAGAACCATTTATTACATCACCTTCTATTACAGATTTACGCAAAGAGCCTAATGTGAGATTTTCTAATTCCTCGAAACTTTTTCCTTCTTTTTCAAGCTTCGTATATGTTCTTGTCATATTATTACGTATTGATCTTACTGGATGCCCTGTACTTCTACCAGTAACCATAGAATCAATATCTTTAGATTCTATAATACGTTTTTTATAATTGTCATGTACAATAGATTCATGTGAGACTATAAATCTTGTTCCTATCTGTCCTGCCTTAGCACCAAGCATAAAGACAGCTGCAAGCCCTCTTCCATCACCAATGCCACCTGCTGCTATTACAGGTATATTAACAGCATCCACTATCTGAGGAATAAGAGTCATCGTAGTTAATTCACCTATATGTCCACCAGCTTCACAGCCTTCTGCAATCACTGCATCCGCGCCGTACTTTTCCATTCTCTTAGCTAAAGCTACCGATGCAACAACTGGAATTACCTTAATACCAGCCTCTTTCCATTTTGGAATATAACTTTCAGGATTACCAGCTCCTGTAGTAACTACTGGAACTTTTTCATCAATTACAAGCCTAGCTATTTCCTTAGCATAGGGACTCATTAACATAATATTTACACCAAAAGGTTTATCCGTTAATTCCTTAACTTTTCTTATTTCATTTTGTACCACAGTGGCAGGCGCACCGCCAGCTGCTATAACACCTAAACCACCCGCATTTGACACAGCTGCAGCTAAGTTATGTTCTGCCACCCATGCCATCCCACCTTGAATAATGGGATATTCTATATTTAACAAATCACATATTTTTGTTTTCACAATAAACTCCTAACTTATAAGAATCAAAACTGATATTCCCAGTCCGCATGGCTTTCAAGCTGACCTTTGCTATATCTTCATTACCTTATACCCACTTTGAAGATATAAAGTTATATTGTAACATTTCTTTCACTTAAATAATTTGATACATCAGTGATAGTTTTAATATTTTCAAGATCCTCTGTTGGAATTTCAATATCAAATTCCTCCTCAAGTGCCATTACGATTTCAAAAAGATCAAGTGAATCAGCTCCTAATTCTTCTTTTATAGTCGAATTATCACCGATTGTACTTACCTCTACATTTAATTGTTCTGCTATTATTTCTTTAATTTTTTCTAACATAATATTCTCCTTTTATATTCTTAATAATTAATCTATTATTTAAAAGCAATGTTATTTAATAACATTACTATTTAATTGCTTAGTAACTAACTTGTATTTTTCTGCGAATAAAACTACTGCACTTATGTTTTTTCAATACTAATTTTACTATAAAAATTATGATCCCTACTAAAATTAATATAGCAACTGTAATCCCTGATATTATCTTTATTAGATTTTTAAAGCTCTTTTTAAATATACTAATATTAAATAAGGATTTCTTTTCTTCTGTTTCTGAATCATTATGGACATCTTTATAATCGCATTTAATATCTTCTGATTCACTAATATCTGCCGTATCCATTGATAATGGTGTTTGTTCTTTCACCAACTTATCAAAATTAGTATTAATCGTGAAGTCATCCTCATCATTCCATTTGTTTTTCATAAATATTTTTCTAAACAATGAAAGCTTTCCTCTTTTTAAATCTTTTTCTATTATATTATTATCTAATAACTCTGGATTAACTTCTCCAAGCATTTCAATTAATAGCAATTCATTCATACATGGCTCCCTTCCGAGTGATATCATATTCCTCATTTTTATATATAAACTCTTGTTTCATTTTATTTCTTATTCTTGATAATCTACTATCTATTGCAGTAACTGTCATGTTCATAGCTTTAGATATTTCTTTTGACGATTGTAGATAGAAATACTTTCTTATAACTAATTCTCTATCTTTTGCACCTAACTTCTCAATCACTTCGTTTAGTTGTCTTATATCTTCTTTGCCAAACACTTTCCTTTCAACACTCTGACTATTATCTACATAATATTTTGCTATGTCTGATATATCTTCAGGAAGTTCTTTATCTTCTCTTTTACTCAAATCACGAAGCTTATTAATCGCTGTATTTCTAACTATAATTTTAAGATATGTTTTTAGTGATGCCCTAGTCATGTCGTAATGTTCAATATGATTCCATAATTTAAGATATGAATCATTGACACATTCTTCAATATCTCTGGAACGATTACCCAATATACCCGCTGCTATGTATATAAGTAACTTTTCATATTTCATTGCCAGCTTTTGCAATCCATATTCATTTTTTTCATATATTAGGTTTATAATGGCTTCATCGTTCAAGTTAAAACCTCCTTCTTATATTCCTATCTATCTATACACCTATTAATTAGATATCTTGCAAAAAAATATTTTTTTTTATTATTATTATACAAAGAAACCGCATAAAGTATGTTGTCTCTATGCGGTGAAATTAATAAATTAATTAATTAATTTATTTATTATATCATAATATTTTTACTTTCCCAATATTTGCAAAGTTATGTTATTTGCTTATTTATTTAATAATCCTTCTTTCGTATAGTTATTACTTCCATTCCATAATATCCATTCTTCGTATCCAGCATCATACACTCCACTGATTTGTGCGCGAATTTCTTCTGGTCCATATTTAATATGATTTTTTAACCATTTTGCTGTGAAATCTTGAAGCCAAGGACGAACGGTGGCTATGTTGTCATAATTATTTAACTCTTTTAAACTAGCTCTTGACTTATTTAAAACATTTAGTATTAAGTCATAGGGTTTGGTATCTGGATATTGGATTCCATATGCCCCATCAGCATAATGTGAAGGATAAATCATTGGATATATATAATCTAAATACTTCGCCATATCCGTATAACTTTGACCAACAATCTCTGCATCTACTTTACTATCAATAATAGTTCCGTAAACATCCGCAGAAACATAAACACCCAGAGGTTTTAACTGCTCACAAGCATACTTAGTAAATTCAGTAATGATTTCTTTCTTTGTAATATTTACTGCTTCTTCTCCAAAGTTAACCTCTTTCATACTTGATTCTGTTGCGAAACGTATGTAATCAAATTGTATCTCGTCAAATCCTAGATTAACAGCTTCTTTTGCTACATTAAGAAGATATTCCCATACTTCTTTCTTATATGGATTTACCCATCTAAAACCATTTTTATCTTTAAAACTTTTACCATTCTTTTTCATCAAACTAAGTTCTGGTTTTTTTTCTGCTAACAGTGGATCTTTAAATGCCACAATTCTAGCAATCAAATAGATATCATGTTCTTTTAATTCTTTTATTAGTCCATTAATATCCGATATATAGTTTACACCTGCACCAATTCCTATTACATCGTCTATTTGCATTTTATAAGTAATTTCACCACTATCATTTTTTATATCAATAACCATAGCATTTAACTCTGTAGTATCCACAAGACCTATAAGCTCGTCCATATATTCTTTGCTACCGGCTCTTGGACCTGTTACATAGATTCCTTTTACTTTAACAGGTGTTCTAGTGTCCACAAAATCAATCATAAACTCTTCTATTTTTTCACCTTTTGAAGTATCAAAAGGTTGATCATCTTCTTTAAATTCTTCACTATTTTCTTCAACATCCACTTTTGTTACATCCATATCATTATCTGTAGATAAATTCTCATCTACTTCCACTTCATTATGGGTATTTCCTTTTCTTCTAGCATCTTGACCTATTATGGTATCATCGTTTTCATTTAAATGTTTATTCGTCATATAAAAAGTAGCAATACCAAGGATAATTGCTAACAAGAAAACAAATAAGATAGAAATTCCTTTACCACTTCTTCTATTTTTATATTTCTTATTAGTTTTTTTCCTATGATATGCCCTTTTACTATGATAGGATTTTCTATCATTGTGATAGGATTTTTTATCACCTAAGTATAAATCCTCTTCTTTTAACATTATAATCTCCCTCATTCAACATATATAATTATTCCCTTTTACACTCCAATCATATGGTATTGTTTATTTTTGGATTTGTCAAGATATTAAAACATAGACTAAATTATCAGATTTTGTATTATTATGTAGCTATATATTATCCAATGATTGACAACTGCATATTCCAGCATTATACTTTAGTTGATAGTATAACTTTAACAATAATTACTGAGAGGAGAATAACTAGTTATGCAATTTAATATACGTTTAAAACAATTACGTCAAATTAAACAAGTAACCCAGAGCGAGTTGGCTACTTCCATTGGAGTGAAGGCTTCCACTATAGCTAATTATGAATCAAATAGAAATGAACCATCTTTTGATAAGTTAGTTGATTTAGCAAAATTTTTTAACGTTTCTGTTGATTACCTTTTAGGTATAACAGAGGAATGTCATTGTTGTGTTATTAAATCTCTAGATAATGAAAATTACGAATTGTTTCAATTATTTAAACAGTTATCTATGTTAGAAGTAGAAGACATAAAAGATTACATCAAATATTTATTACATAAAAAAGCCCTGATAAATATTAAAACAGATTCCATATAAAAAAATGCACCTATACAAGAATTGACACCAAAGTATTTGGCACATCACTTCTTGTATAGGTACATTATCATTTAATTATTATTTATTTACTTAACTATATTAGTGCTTTAGAAAAAATAATTTTAATAATTAGTTAGCTCCACAACATTTTTTATATTTCTTGCCACTTCCACAAGTACAAGGATCGTTTCTACCAACTTTTTTCTCTTTCACTACTGTTCCAGATTTCTTTTGAGTTAAATAAAGTTCTTTTCTCTTTTCTTCAGTTAGTAACTCTTCCCATACTGGTAATTCATACAACCAAGTTGCTTTTGCTTCTACCATATTGTAATATAATTTTTCTTTATCGAAACCTAGATTAACTTTTGTATCCTCTTCCATTTCTTCAATTGGATTAGGCACTTTTAAGCTATCGTTAATTCCATCAAGGAAACCTACCATTACAGAAAGTTCAGTTCCATATTTTTCAGCTAACTCTTTAACTGTTCCTTCTACTACTGTATCTGGATTCGCTAACAGTTGCTCGTATATTCCTTGCTCTATATTAAAATAATTAGCCCAAAATATTTGTCCTTCTTTTTGATTTGTGTCTAAAGAATACGCGTATTCTCTCCATTCTTGTAATAAACTCATTTTTTTCTTCCTTTCTCAATCTAAGTATCATAAAATAAATATATTTGGTAAAAATATTTATTAATTAATGTATAATACCCAAATATTGTATCATACTATAGTTAATCTACTTCGTAAGATTTAGATTACACAAATTGTGGTAATCTTATTCACGTGTTGGATCCCCCCTCCAACAGTAGGATATACCAAGGCACCAAAGAAAAGTTAAATACTTATCCTCCCCTTTTTAATGTTTCCTCTATGGCAAAGGCGTCATGGAGGGAACATTTTTCCCATTTAATGCCCTATATATAAGGCTTTGGGGTGTTTTTCTAATTATTAAATGCTCGTACTATTTTAGCATAAAATTTCTTTATACGCAATACAAGGTTTTCCTTCATATCCCACACTTATTCCTGATAAGAAGAGAGTTAATCTCCGATATTTCGGAGATTAACTCTCTTCTTTTGATAATGATGATAC
>JAEWHU010000155.1 GCA_023387635.1 Bacillota bacterium | reverse complement strand
TAGTTTTAATTCATCAACCAGTCAGTGATTACTATGGTACTTACAGAGCCCTTCATGATTTAAATAAAGAAGGTAAAATTAAGGCAATCGGAGTGTCAAATTTCTATCCAGACCGTTTAGTTGACCTAGCTTTATTCAATGAAGTGACACCTGCTGTAAACCAAATTGAGATTAATCCATTCCATCAACAATTAGTTGCACAAGAAGTTAACAACAAGTATGGGGTACAACTACAAGCATGGGCTCCATTTGCTGAAGGAAGAAATGGAATGTTTGATAATCTTACTTTACAATCAATTGGAGACAAGTATGATAAATCAGTTGCACAAGTTATTTTAAGGTGGTTACTCCAAAGAGGAATTGTTCCACTAGCAAAGACAGTTAATAAAGAAAGAATGAAACAAAATATAGATATTTTCGATTTTGAATTAAGTGAAGATGACATAAATAAAATCACTGCTTTAGATAAAAAAGAAAGCTCATTCTTTAACCATCAAGAGGCTTCATCTGTAGAGATGCTAGCAAGCCTTAGAAGATAAGGAGAAAGATAAATGAAAGTAATATTAATAAATGGTAGTCCAAATCTTAAAGGCTGTACTTATACAGCCTTAGAAGAAGTTTCTAAAACATTAAATCAAGAAGGCATTGAAACTGAAATCATACATGTAGGAAATAAAGATATTAGAGGCTGTATAGCATGTCGTCAATGTAAAACAAAAGGGAAATGTGTATTTGATGACTTAGTGAATGAAGTTGCTCCAATATTTAAGGAGTGTGATGGTATTGTCATAGGATCGCCTGTATATTATGCTTCCGCAAACGGAACTCTTGTTTCATTTATTGACCGCCTATTTTATAGTATGACAGCAGATAAAACCATGAAAGTTGGAGCAGCGGTGGTCTCTTGCCGTAGAGGTGGTAATACTTCAACATTTGATGAAATCAATAAATACTTTACTATCTCAGGCATGCCAGTTGCATCAAGCCAATATTGGAATATGGTACATGGTAATTCTCCTGAAGAAGTAAAACAAGATTTAGAAGGAATGCAAACAATGCGTACATTAGGTAAAAATATGGCATTCTTAATGAAAAGTATTAAATTAGGCAAAGAACAATTTGGCTTACCTGAAAAAGAAGATCATATCTTTACAAATTTTATTAGATAGAGAATAAATTAGCACATAATAAAAATAAAAGTGGTATATTTAAAGAAGATATTATACTTAATGAGACATGAACAAACCTTATTTAATGCAAAATTCCTACAATAAGCTTTTAGTTCTTATTGTAGGAATTTCATTTTTAATATTTAGTTTTGCAATAAGTGCTATTTTTTCTATTTTCTCCCCTTATACTTCTCTCTTATAAATGGTTCTTGAACTTTACTATCTAATAACTCTTTATATGCACCCACTTTCCTATATGCATTCCCCCATGTTTCACTTTTTCTATAACTTCTTATGCTTTCTAAATCAAACTCCGCAATTAATATATCTTCTTGAATATCATCTGCTGAAATAATTTTATTATCCACATAATTACCATCATCATCAAAGACTATTGGACTATATGCACATGAATTCCCCCAACCATTTCCCGGATAATTTGTCATTGCCATTCCAACCATATTTTCAAAAGCTCTTGTTGATAATTGATTAATTCTTGCTGGATTCATATCACAAGCATTAGGTACAAGTATAATTTCAGCTCCCTTTAACATTAATATTCTTGAGCTTTCAGGAAATTCTCTATCATAGCATATCATTACTCCAAGTTTAACACCGCAAAAATCACATACATTAAACTCCTTTCCACTTTCAAGTAATGCTTCTAATGAAAAATCACAAGTATGAACCTTAGAGTATTTCATCAAAATCTCTCCTGTTTTATCTATAACTAACGCTGTATTTTGTGGACTAATATTTCCTTTTGAAAGATATGTTATAACAATACCTATTTCTAATTCACTAGCAATCTCCTTAAAAGATTTAACATATTTACTCTCTTCATCAACAGCTTCATTAAGCCATTTTTGACGTTCATTTTCATATCTTTCATCAAACGGATTTTCAAATGCCTCACCATAAGGAGGTTCATACCCATTTGACCACATTTCGGGAAATAGAACTATATCCGCACCCTGCTTTTTTGCTTCACCTATATATTTCAAACCTAATTCTAAATTCATATCAATATTATTAGCTATTGCTTTATGTTGAACTAATGCAATCTTTAAATTCTTCATTTAGTAAAATCTCCTTTATTGAGCTTTAATGCAAAGAGCTTCTAACACCTTATTCTATTTGATGAAAATTTCATCAGCTCGATAAATTTTAATGCTACTCAGAATATTATTCGATAAATACTGGATATTTATTTTTATCTTCTTCAGTAATATTTCTCATGACTTTACATGGGTTTCCAACAGCAATTACATTAGATGGAACATCTTTAGTAACTACACTTCCAGCACCAATAATTGTATTATCCCCTATTGTCACACCTGGTAATACAGTTACATTTGCTCCTATCCACACATTGTTTCCAACGGTAATAGGCAAAGCTATCTCCAAACCATTTCCTCTTTGTTCACTGTCTATAGCATGTCCCGCTGTAGAAAATACACAGTTTGGTGCAATAAATACATTGTCACCAAAAGTTACTTTTGCTCCATCTAAGATAACACAATTATGATTTGTATAAAAATTATTCCCCACAGAAATATTGGAACCATAATCACACCAAAATGGTGCGGTAATAACAATACTTCCTTTAATTTCCCCAAAAATGCTATGTAGTAATTCTTTTTGTCTTTTTGTATCAGATGGTCTGCAATTATTAAAGTCATAACATAAATCCATACATTTTGTACGTGCTTCTACTATATCCTGGTCATAGTTCGCATCATATAAATAACCAGCTTGAGCCTTTTCCCATTCACGCATATCTTTTATCTCCTGTCTTGTATTAATAACTCGTATTCTAATTGGTATGCTTTCTATTATACCCAAATTGATTATAAAGACAATCTTTTACTTACATGCTTTAAGTTTATTACTATATTCAAAGAGCAGATGGCACTCACATATCAGTTTCCATCTGCTCTAATAATCCTCTTACAGTCTCATGTGAATACAACAGCAAATAAATACAGAAACTATACTACGTGTTTAACAAGTAACAATATCATCATTTTCTTTATGAATACGTCCAATAATAAAAGAGGATAATGTCACTGTAATCAAAGAGTAAAAGATATTTTGCACAGGTATATAAGTTAATGATAATAATAATACCGTAAGATCAGTTACTAAATATGCCTTTGATATGTTGCACCCAGATAACTTTGCTATAATAAGCGCAAGCGCGTCATCACCACCGGAGGCACCTCCCATTTTAACTACAAGACCTACACCAATACCAACAAATAATCCACCTATAATTGCTGCTACTAATGGCATACCACTTAAATTAGGGATTACATACCCAATATACTCAAATATATTATAAAAGAAGGAAAATCCTACGCTTGCAACGAGTGCATTTTTTAAAAATTCCTTACCTAATAGTTTAAACCCAATAAAATAACATAAAGAGTCCAGACATATTCCTGTAAATCCAGGAGAAATTCCTGTCCAATGTTTCAATAACAATGTCATTCCAAGTACACCGCCCTCGGTTATATTACTTTGGCTGTGTACATTAAATAAACCAAATGCTAATATAGCAACACCTAATAAAAGAATACCATAGTGCTTGATTGTATCCTTACTAACTCTAAAACTTTTCATTTAAACCTCCAAACTTCCTCATTCGTTCTTTCCTATCTCCGAAGGTAGTGCCAGAAATCTTACTCCTTGGCGTATAGTGAAACACTTTGATTATACTTTCTTCGGAAATCTTTTCGATACATATGATTTTCTTGACAGGTTATACTATAAAGGATATAGTAACTATATTGTCAAGTACCAAAATTATAGGTAAATCGTTAAAAATTATATCTAAATCATAAACTTTTTCCCCTAACGAATTAAGGAGGTATTTATCTTATATGAATACAAAGTTTACTGTTGGTGAAATCGCTAAATTAAGCGGTTTATCCAAACAAACTCTGATCTACTATGATAGGGAAGATGTATTTAAACCAAAATTAACTGACTCTAATAATGGCTACCGTTATTACACAGCAGATCAAATTGAGTTATTAGACAGTATTCTAATACTGAAGGAAATTGGATTATCCTTAAAAGAAATCAAAGAATTTATGAGCCATCGCAATAGTAATAATGCAGTTGTCCTATTAAAAAAACAACAACAAGAGATTAGACATAAGATAAAGCAACTTTCTTTAATTGAAAAGAGACTAGATTATAAATTAAAAACTTTAGAAGAGTTTGATCAAGTCAGTGAGCATGTTCAGTTTTTTACATTAGAAAAACCAGAATACTTGGCAATCGAGCCTGTATCCGCACCTAATGAACTCTTAGAAGTTGACTTAGCCGTAAAAAGTCTGTTAATGAAAGCGAATTATCTCAACTATCCATATTATTATCAAATTGGTGATATGGTTTCGAAAGATAACCTTTTATCCGGTAATTTTATCTGTTTTGAATATGCTTTTCTCCCACTACAAAAAGAACCAGAAAAAGGTACCTATCATAAGAAAACAAAAGGTCTGTATGCAAGATGTTACCATCAAGGACCATATAAAAATATAACGAATACTTACCAGCTACTGCTAGATTATATAAAAAAGGAAGGTTATCAGATAGCCTCCCCATCCTATGAATATTGCATTTTCGATAGTTTAACTACGAAAAAATCTGAAGATTATGTTACTGAAATTCAAATTAAAATAGA
>JAEWHU010000141.1 GCA_023387635.1 Bacillota bacterium | reverse complement strand
TAGAGTTATCTGACAAAGGAAAAGAAGAAGCTACAAAGGCAGGATTGTTATTAAAACAAGAGAATTTTGATTTTGATATATGTTATACTTCTTACTTAAAACGAGCAATTCACACATTAAATAGAGTATTAGAAGGAATGGACAGAGAATGGTTACCTGTTATTAAATCCTACAAACTAAATGAAAGGCATTATGGCGCTTTGCAAGGCCTTAATAAAGCAGAAACAGCAAAAAAATATGGAGAAGAACAAGTTAAAATATGGCGTCGTTCCTTTGATATTCAACCTCCAGTTTTAGATGAAAGTAGTAAATATAATCCAAGAACCCAGGAACAATACCGTGGGATTGATAAAGAATCCTTGCCTCTATGTGAAAGCTTAAAAGATACAATTGCTAGAGTAATTCCTTATTTTAATGAGGTCATAAAAAAGGATATGTTAGAGGGTAAACGAGTCCTAATTGCTGCACATGGTAATTCAATACGTGCTTTAGTAAAATACTTTGATAATCTTTCAGAAGAAGAAATTATAGAGGTTAATATTCCAACAGGCATCCCACTTGTATATGAGTTTGATGATAATTTTAATGTAATAAATAAATATTATTTAGGTGATAAAAGCCAGATAGATGCACAAATTAACCAAGTAGCTATGCAAGGAAAATCAAGAACATAACTTTATGGGGCTGCCGCACTAAAAATAGTGCGGGCCCTTTTTAAGTTTATGATGTTTATTACTTCTTATATTTACTAAATAATGTGTGTTATTATCCTTTTACTGCACCTATCATAACGCCTTTATCAAAGTATTTTTGAATAAACGGATAAACTAGTAAAATTGGTAAGGTAGAAACTATTATAATTGCATACTTAACTTGATTCGCATATTCTTGAGCATAACCACTTCCAACCGATCCTGCTCCCGAAGAAAACACTTGATTGGATAATAAGATACCTCGTAGTACATTTTGCAATGGTTGTAACGCTGCATTTCTAACATAAAGCAATCCAGTAAAAAAGTCATTCCAATGAGCAACCATATAATATAATGCAATAACTGAAACAACTGCCTTTGATAAAGGAATTACTATCTTTGCAAAGAAAGTAAAATGGTTACATCCATCAATTGAAGCTGCTTCATATAACTCATCTGGAATTGAATTTTCAAAGAAACTTCTTGTTATAATCAAATTTTATTGTATAATTAGTAAAATTTCTTCACAAAACTTGCAATTATAAAAGTATTATGATAATATTGTATCATTAAATTTATAGGAGGAATAACAACAATGGATTCAGAACCTGAGCCTGAACCTGACGCGAATCGTATTTTAGTCCAATTAGCAATTCTTTTAATATTAACTTTAGTAAATGCATTTTTTTCATGTGCCGAGATGGCAACTGTATCTGTAAACAAAAACAAAATCAAACGTTTAGCAGAAGCGGGAAACAAAAATGCACTATTAGTTCAAAAATTATTAGAAGAACCGACTAAGTTCTTATCAACGATACAGGTCGCAATCACTCTTGCCGGATTTTTCTCAAGTGCATCTGCTGCAACTGGTCTATCCCAACCACTTGGTGATTGGTTACAAAGTTATAAAATACCATACAGTGGACAAATATCTTTTATTAGCATTACGTTCATACTATCCTATTTTACTTTAGTTTTTGGTGAGTTAGTTCCAAAAAGAATTGCCTTACAAAAAACAGAAGGAATAAGTATGATGGCTGTAAGACCAATTATTTTAGTTTCAAAAATTGCTGCTCCATTTATCAAATTATTATCACTTTCTACAAATGGTATTATGAAACTATTTGGTAATAAAATTGATAATGCAGAAGAAATTATTTCAAGAGAAGAGATACAATCTCTTATTGAAGAGGGACAAGAACAAGGTGTATTTAATCAAAATGAACGCGATATGATTGATTCTATAATAGAATTTGATGATAAACTTGCTAAAGAAATTATGACACCAAGAGTTGGAATTTACGCTATAGACATTTTAGAACCACAATCTGAGTATATAGATGAATTATTGGAAACAAAGTATTCCAGGATTCCTGTTTATGAAGACGATATTGACAACATAATTGGTATATTATACTATAAGGATTTTATACGAGAAATCATAAAAAAAGGCTATGATAATGTTGACATACGTTCCCTGCTTATAAAACCATATTTAGTTCCTGATAGCAAAAATATATATGAATTATTTAAGGAACTACAACACTCCAAAAATCACATTGCTGTTTTAATTGATGAATATGGTGGATTCTCAGGTATTGTTACCATGGAAGACTTAGTTGAAGAAGTCATGGGCGATATTGATGATGAATATGATGACACCTTACCGAAAATTAAGAAAATTGATAATTCTACTTATATTTTAGATGGATTATTAACTATAGATGATCTTAATGATTGTTTAGATTTAGATATATCATCAGAAAATTATGAAACAGTTTCCGGATTATTAATCGACTATATGGGTGAAATTCCTAATGAAGGGGATGACCGTACAATCGAAATTGGTGATTTGGTATTTAAAATTGAAAGTGTTAAGAAAAAACGTATAGAAAAAATAAAATTATATATTAGTAATAGAGAAAACGTAGATGAAGACATTCTCTAAAAAATCATACAAAAAAGAAAGCTCGTTTTATTACTAAAGGGCTTTCTTTTTTTGACTCTACAATATATTAGGGTATGTGAAAAACTATTCACATACCCCAACATATATTGTAGAGCTTTTTTTATTACTTTTTATATTACATTTATAAATTAATTAACCAAATAATGAGAATGTTAAGAAAATAGTTGCTGTTAAAGATGCTACTAAGGAAACAACTGTAATTTGAGTATTTATAGATGGTCCTGCGGTATCTTTAAATGGATCACCTACCGTATCTCCTACGACAGCGGATTTATGAGCTACTGAGTTCTTACCACCATGGTTACCAGCTTCAATATATTTCTTAGTATTATCCCAAAGCCCACCTGAATTAGACATAAATAATGCAAAGATTAATCCGCTAACAATATTACCTGTTATAAAACCACCAATTGCATGAACACCGCCCACAAAACCTACTAATAAAGTTGCAAGTATTGTCATTAATCCTGCTGGTATTAACTCTTTAATCGCACCTGCAGTAGCAATTTCAATACATTTATCATATTCAGGCACAACACCTTCCTTGCCTTCTTTTAGACCTTTAATTTCTCTAAATTGTCTATGTATTTCTTCTACCATACGTATAGCATTCCTATCAACACCAAGCATTAACATAGCTGAAAATACTGGGGGTATTGCTGCACCTGCTAGCAAACCAAAGAAAACGGTTGGATTTAATATATCAAATCCTGTTATTAATTCTTTACCTAGCTCTAAACTTGCCACATTAACTTCACTAACAAATGCCCCTAATAATGCAATAACAGTAAGGCCTGCTGCACCAATTGAGAAACCTTTTGTAACAGCTTTTACAGTATTACCAGCACTGTCAAGAGAATCAGTTATTTCAAGTGCTTTCTCACCTAAATTACCCATCTCTACTAACCCTCTTGCATTATCTACGATTGGGCCGTAAGCATCATTGGATATTATCATACCTACGATGGATAGCATACCTACTGCAGCCATAGATATACCAAACATAGCATATCCATTACCTAAAGGTTCGCATATCTTATATGCTGCTAAAGCTGATATTCCTATACCTAACATGGATGGTAATACACTAAGAAGTCCATAGGACATACCTGATAAAATAGTAAATGCTGGACCAGACCCGGCAGCTTTTGCTACTTCTCTTACTGGTTTTTTAGAATCATCAGTAAAATAATCACTTGCAATACCAATAACCACGCCTACTATAAGACCAATAGCACTTGCAAACCATATTCTCCACTCAAACTTAAAAGCATAAGTTGCAGCTGCTGTTAAAATACCAAATATTGCAGTTGTAACATAAGTATTACTATTAAGAGCCTTAGTTGGGCTACCTTTTTCATTCATTTTCGCTGTTAGAACACCGATTATGGAAGCAAATAGACCGATTGCAGCATAGCAAAATACCATTCCTGTATTAGTTGAATTACCATTCACTTTATCTAATGTTCCAGCCATTACTAAAGCTGCTGCCATAGAAGCTACATTAGAATCAAATAAATCTGCTCCCATACCTGCAACATCACCTACGTTATCACCTACATTATCGGCAATAACAGCTGGATTTCTTGGATCGTCTTCTGGAATACCAAGTTCAACTTTTCCTACTAAATCAGCACTAATATCTGCGGTCTTTGTAAATATACCACCACCTGCTTTAGCAAACAATGCTAAGGAACTTGCACCAAAACTAAATCCTAATAATGCTGTAGTATTTCCTGTAATAAGTAAAACTAAGGTAACACCAAGTAAACTTGAACCAACAACTGCCATACCCATAACTGCACCACCACGAAACCCAGCCATAAAGGAAGGTTTAATCCCTTTCGTGGATGCTTCAGCAGCTTTTACATTAGCAATAGTTGCTATACTAATTCCTATCTTTCCAGAAATCCCAGAAAAAATAGTTCCAAATATGTATGATAATGCCATAAGAAGATTCCTAGTAAAATCTCCTTTCCATACAGGTGATGGAAGAAAAATAAAAATAACAATTGCTACTACAGAGCAAAAAATAGCCAATGTCTTATATTCTTTGCTTAAAAAAGTATTAGCACCTTTTCGTATTAACGAACCTACCTCTGCAATACGTGCGTTTGATGAAGGTCTAGATTCTACCCATTTAAATAGCCAGAATGCAGCCCCAAAAGCAAGAATAGAAATAATAATAGATGCTACTTGAAATACAATTGCGTCAAACTCCATAATACTCATCTCCTATTAAATTATTTTGAAACACACTATTAATGTATCACTTTTGTAATAAATAAACAACTAAAATCATATAAAATAAATATATTAAGCATTTTGTACAATAAAACATTGTGATTCGTTATAAGCACTGTTGTATTCGCTATTTTATTGGTACTTATTGCGACAAAATTAGACATATTTTTAAATGCGAAATAAAATAGCATTATAATATAAATATGACTAATATTTTCATTCTATTCATATCCTTACAAGCATTAATAAACTCACTATTATTTCCATTTTTACTTTAAGATTTTATTGCATATATATTTTGAAAAAGTACATTCTAAATGTGTAAACAAAAAGGAGGTATGAAAATGGAAAAAAATCTAAGTATAGGTTGTGTAGTATCTGAATGTAAATATCATGCTCAATCATCTGATTATTGTACTTTAGAAAAAATTCAAGTTGGTAAAAATGATTCATTTTCAAGTAAAAAAGAAGATACAGACTGCAATTCATTCGAAAGAAAAGATCGTATATATTAGTCGATTCAAAAAAGTCGGCGTAGCGAAAATGCCACACCGACTTCTACATAATAGATTTCTTATTAACCTAAAATTTATTCTTCTTTTTATAATTATGAGCTTCTTCTAACATCATATCTTTAACTTTCATAAGACGAATTTGGGTACTACGTTCATTCTCATCAAGTTTCATTTTAATGTATTTAATCTTAGTTTGCATATCAGGAATCATGACATGCTCAAGAGCATTGACACGACGTCTTGTTTTCTCTATCTCAGAGGCCATTAATTGACAAGACTTTTCATACTCAGCTAATTTAAGCATATCTGGCAGAATATCTTGTAATGATTTTACTGCATCATCAAGATCACTTGAAGTAAATGCAAAACCATAGGAATAAATATCATTTATATCTGAAGTTTTAGTATTATATTTAAAAACTGGTATATCTACACTCATAACATTACGTGTATCCGCTTCTAAATATACTTCTTGTCTTGGTGCCATTAAAGCAACATTTAAAACTTCATCTGCCATACTTGATCTTGCTAAAACGAAATTTTTATTAGCCGCTTCTATCCCTGCTTCCACTTTTTCACGTAAAATTTTATTCTCACGTACTAAGTCAAGGAATCTGCGCATTAATTCATCTCTTTTATCTTTTAGTAACTTATGACCACGTATAGCTGTAGTTAATTTTTTCTTAAGCTTAGTTAATTCCATACGGGTTGGATTAACATGTGCACTTGGCATAAACAGCACCCCCTTTCTTACATTAAGAAAATGAATTAATATCATTTGAAATTATTTTTTACCTTTTCCATAATGCTCATCTAAGAACTCATCTTTAATTCTCTTAAGCTCTGCTCTTGGTAATATGGATAATAGATCCCAACCAAGGTCAAGGGTTTCTTCGATACTACGGTTGGTATGATAACCTTGTGATACATATTCTTTTTCAAATTCATCTGCGAACTGGGCATATAATTTATCAATATCAGTAAGGGCTGCTTCACCAAGTACTACCATTAACTCTTTTGCTTCTTTACCTCTTGCATAGGCAGCAAATAATTGATTCATTGTATTCGCATGATCTGCACGAGTTTTTCCAGCTCCAATACCCTTATCTTTTAAACGTGATAAAGAAGGTAATACATCAATTGGTGGCATAATATTTTGACGGAATAATTCACGACTTAATATAATCTGACCTTCTGTAATATAGCCTGTTAAGTCAGGGATTGGATGAGTTTTATCATCCTCTGGCATAGTAAGGATAGGAATCATTGTAATACTACCTTCTTTACCTTTTTGACGACCTGCTCTTTCATATAAAGAAGCTAAGTCCGTGTACATATATCCTGGATAACCACGACGACCTGGTACTTCTTTACGAGCAGCTGATACCTCACGAAGAGAATCTGCATAATTGGTAATGTCAGTTAATATTACAAGAACATGCATGCCTTTTTCAAATGCTAAATATTCTGCAGCAGTAAGTGCCATACGAGGTGTTGCAATACGTTCTACTGCTGGATCATTGGCAAGATTTACAAACATAACAGTACGATCAATGGCACCTGTTTCACGGAAGCTTTCTGTAAAGAAGTTAGCTTCTTCAAAAGTAATACCCATAGCTGCAAATACTACGGCAAAGTTTTCTCCATCACCGCGCACTTTTGCTTGACGAGCAATTTGTGCTGCAAGTTCAGCATGTGGAAGTCCACTTGCTGAAAATATAGGTAATTTTTGTCCACGAACTAATGTGTTTAAACCATCAATTGCAGATACTCCAGTTTGAATAAATTCCTGTGGATAATTTCTAGCAGCTGGGTTCATTGGTAATCCGTTGATATCCATTCTCTTTTCTGGTAATATCTCAGGACCATCATCAATTGGACGTCCAAGACCATCAAATACACGGCTAAGCATATCATCCGATACACCAAGCTCCATGGTTCTACCTAGAAAACGTACTTTACTATTGGATAGATTAATTCCTGTTGCACTTTCAAATAATTGCACAAGTGCATTACCACCATCTATTTCAAGTACTTTACAACGACGTTTGTCGCCATTTGCTAATTCTATTTCTGCAAGTTCATTGTATGTTACACCTTCAACACCTTGCACTAACATAAGAGGACCAGCAACCTCCATAATGGATCTATATTCCTTTGGCATTATGCTTCCTCCTTCTTAATTAATTCTAGAATTTCTTTATTTAGGGTACTAATAATATCATCATATTCCCCTTTTATTTTATCAGAAACAACATATTTGAAACGACCAATTCTTTCACGAACTGGTATATTAACTAATTTTTCTACATTTACACCTTTATCTAATGCTTCTAGAGATATATCAAAATATTTTAATACAAGTTCCATCATCATAAATTGTTTATCAAGTGATGTATAGGTATCTACTTCATGGAATGCATCTTGATGTAAGAAGTCTTCACGGATTGATCTTGCTGCCTCTAGTTTTAATCTATCTGGTGCAGATAATGCGTCCATACCTACTAATTTAACTATTTCATCAAGTTCAGCTTCATCACTTAATAATCTCATAATTCGAGTACGAAGTGCCATCCATTCATCATTAACATTACTATTGAACCACTTTCCTAAATTATCTGTATATAAGGAGTAGCTAGTTAACCAGTTAATAGCTGGGAAATGACGTCTATATGCTAAGTTAGAATCAAGTCCCCAGAATACTTTAACAATACGTAATGTAGCTTGAGATACTGGTTCTGATATATCACCACCTGGAGGTGATACGGCACCAATTACGGATAATGTTCCTTCTCTTTCATCGCTACCAAGGGAAATAACTCTACCTGCACGTTCATAGAATTGTGCAAGACGGCTACCAAGGTAAGCAGGATAACCTTCTTCACCTGGCATTTCTTCCAGACGACCAGACATTTCACGAAGAGCTTCTGCCCAACGAGATGTGGAATCCGCCATAAGAGCAACGGAATAACCCATATCACGGAAATATTCTGCTATTGTAATACCAACATAGATAGAAGCCTCACGAGCTGCAACTGGCATATCTGATGTATTTGCAATTAGAACAGTTCTCTCCATTAATGAGTGTCCTGTTTTTGGATCTTTTAGTTCTGGAAACTCATTTAAAACGTCTGTCATTTCGTTTCCACGTTCACCGCATCCTATGTATACAATGATATCTGCTTCTGCCCATTTCGCTAATTGATGCTGTACTACTGTTTTACCACTACCAAATGGCCCTGGTACACTTGCTACACCACCCTTAGCAATTGGAAATAGTGTATCAATAACACGTTGTCCAGTCACTAGAGGCATGGTTGGAGATAATTTTTTCTTATATGGTCTACCAACACGAACAGGCCATTGTTGCATCATAGGAACATTAACTGTACTTCCGTCATTTTTTTCTACTACTGCAACAGTATCTGTTATAAGGAATTCTCCTTTATTAATAGATACTATTTTACCACTTACATTTTTAGGTAACATGATTTTGTGAGAAACAATTTCAGTTTCTAAAACATGTCCTATAATATCACCTTCTAAAACTGTATCACCTACGGATACACTAGGTGTAAATTCCCACTTTTTAGTTCTATTTAAAGAAGGAATTTCTACACCTCTTGTTAGGCTGTTACCAGTAGCATTCATAATATCTACTAAGGGACGTTGAATCCCGTCAAATATACTTCCAATTAAACCTGGTCCAAGTTCTACACTTAGTGGCATTCCAGTTGATTCTACTGGTTCGCCAGGTCCAAGGCCTGAAGTTTCTTCATAAACTTGAATCGAAGCTTCATCACCATGAATTTCAATGATTTCACCTATTAATCTTTGTTCGCTAACACGTACAACGTCAAACATATTAGCATCACGCATTCCTTTGGCTATAACTAGTGGACCAGCTACTTTATTTATGGTGCCTTTACTCATTTTATATTCACCTACTTTTAGTTTAGTTATTAAATATTATATCAGAGCCAACTGCTTGCTCCACTGATTTTTTTACGTTTAGCATTCCCATACCAGTATTTCCAGATACCCCTGGTATTGGAATAATTGCTGGCAAATGGCTAGTACGGTATTTATCTAGTTCTACTTCTAATTTTGCTTGTAAAGCTTCCGTAATATAAATTACTGCATATTCACCTTCTGCAAGACTTTTTAATTTTTTTGCAGCTTCTTCCGTCTCTGTTACAGGAAAGGTTTCAAGGCCAAGTGCTGCAAAACCATATATACTATCACGGTCGCCTAAAACGGCTATCTTATACATACATTTCCCTTAACCTTTCTTTCAGTGAATTATCAGGTAAATTATTTAATTTGCCTGAGAGTAAAATTCTAACACATTTTATCTCATTTTCTCTTGCTAAAATATAAGCAGCTAACGGGGATACTGTAAATGAATTATACTTTTGCGGTTTGATTCGATTCATAATCAAATTATCACACCATCTTTCAAATGATGTAGGAGATTCCTTAATGGCATCTACAGCATCACTATAAACAGTGGTGGATAAGTATTCATATAAAGCTTCCTCTCCATTTAATACCGATTCTATTAGTCTCTTTTTATCAAGAGTATCACATTCTGCCAATGCTCTTTCTAGAAACTCACTGCTTTTTTTTGTTTTTATACTTCTAACAGCTATATTAATGTTAGCAGCAACTACTTTTAGCCTAGCATATTCTAATAATAAATCATTCTTGGATGCTTTACCCATCTTTAATATTGTTTCAAGTGTAGCTCTATCAATTATAACATCACATAATTGGCTATCACCTGTTTTAAACTGAATATCATATGCCATTTCGGCACATGTTCTCATATGCTCTGGTAATAAGTTAAAATCTTTCCCTTTTACTGCTTCTAATATTAGTTCATGATTTATTGTACCATGACTAATATATATATTAGGAACTTCCTCATTCCTATATACTTGTTTAATTGCTGCTTTTAAATTATGAAAATCATTTCCGTAAAGAAAGGTATCAAATATAGAAATATCATCAACAAGCTCACGGATTAAATCCCATGTCTTTTCTCTCTCTATCTTTAAAAGCTCTTCTGCATTTTCTTCACCAGTCCTGCCCCATCCTTTATCTTTTAAGAGACGCAAACATTCTTCATAGCTTTTACATGCTAAAAGCTGTTCCAAAAACGATTTGTCAAGTAAAGATAGTTCTTTTGAGCGGATACGTGAAACTGCATATATATATTGATTTTCTAGCAAGTTACACCCTCCCTCTTATACAAATAATGCTTCACACACTATATCTTGTAATCTTTCTTTAGCGGACAAAAAGAGTGACTCAAAGGAACAGTTTATTTCTATCTCTCCATAGGTAAGTATAAAACCACCATCTATGTTACCTGTAAATTCTCCTATGGTTAAATTAGCATTCTTTTTCTCTTTTAATGCATCTTTAACACTATCTTCAAATTTCTCTGGCATACGTTTTATATCCGATTTTGTAAATAGAATTTGTCCATCTTTATCTAATGCATATTTCTCAACCATTTTTATTACAATATCAAAATATTCATTATCTGGTAACCCAACTAAAGACTTTCTACTTTCTTCAATTACATCACCAATTATTTCTTGTTTTGCTTTTAATATCATTTTCTTTTCACAAAGATTTGCTGCAGATTCTGCACGTGATAGAGCTGATTTTACATCAATCTTAGATTGTTCAGCAATTGCTGCACACTTTTTGTCTGCTTCTTCCTTGGCACTTGCAAGAATTTCACTGACTTTTTCATTTGCACTAGCAATCTCTTTCGCTGCATTAGCTGCCGCTTCTTCTTCGATCTGCTTTAGAATTTTATCTAATCCAGTCATAGCGGACTCTCCTAACTATAATAATGGTAAACTTGCAACTCCGTTAACTGCTAATAGGGAAATAAGTAATGCTAAGATAGCATAAGTTTCAACCATCGCTGGGAAAATCATTGCTTTACCAAATTGATCTGGTTTTTTAGCTACAACTGCAATACTTGCTACAGAAGCTTTTGCTTGAGCTGTTGCTGAGAAGAAACCTACGATTGCCATAGGCATACATGCTGCAAAATATAAGAGACCTTTTGCTGTCGACATCTCAGGATCCCCACCTAAAACACCAATTTGTGTTAATGTAATGAACGCAATTAATAGACCATAGATACCTTGAGTACCTGGTAATAATTGAAGAATTAAAACCTTACCAAATTTACTTGGATCTTCTGTTATAACACCTGCTGCTGCTTGACCTGCACGACCAACTCCGATTGCTGAACCTAAACCTGCTACTAAAGCTGCTAAAACTGCGCCTGATAACGCAAAAATAAGACCTAAATCTCTCATATTACATTTTCTCCTTAATTTTAAAATATTTTGTATTAGTGCTAAAAGGTGAGAATTTGCGTCCTCCACCTTCATAAAACTTACCAAAGAATTCTACATATTGTAGACGATTTGTATGAACATATGCTCCTAGAGCATTGATACCTAAATTAAGTACATGTCCAAATACAACAATAATTGTAAATAGTATTGCACCTATCACACCACCTGGAACCATAGCTGCCATCTTATTAATAACAGAACATATAACACCAGTTGCTAACCCTAGGGCTAACAAACGTGAATAGGATAATACATCACTTAAATATCCTGATAAACCATAAAAAGCATATAAACCTTTTAAGAATCGTTTAAATGGATTCTTAGATTCACGACCATTGGTCATAATAATACCAATAGAAGAAAGAATTGCTAAAACACCAGACACTACGAATACAATACGTGGCAATTTAAAGGTTGCACCAATAATATTTAAGAACATATCAGTACATAACAGTACCATAATACAACTAATTAACAATATAAACCAATAACCTACATCATAGATTAGCGCTTTGTAATCTTTTTGTTTGATACATTGGTAGCCTTTTACTCCAAGACCTGTTAATAGATGTACTACACCTAAAGCCATAGAAAAAGTTAACATCTTCATAGGTTCTTCAACTGGGAAAAACCATAATGGTGGAATGGATATTGTAGCACCAAAGAATTTAGCAGTGGTAACATCTAATAAATCTCCAAAATAACTTCCAAATAAGATTCCCCAGAACACCGTTGAGATTCCACAAAGGAAATACATCGTTAGTGTTTTCTTTAAGGATGGCTCTAAAGTATTCTTAAATTTCATTAAAATCACACCACATGCTATGGCAATGATTGCACCATAACCTGCATCTGATAGCATAAGACCAAACAACAGATAATAGAATAAAGACATCATCATGGTTGGGTCTATTTCACCTTTTGCTGGTGGACTAAATGCTTCTACTGTTGATTCAAGTGGACTAGCAAATCCATTGTTTTGTAGAAGTACTGGTACGTCTTCATCTTCACTTGGTTCTTCAAGTTCAACTGATATTGTAAAGTTCTTATTCAACTTATCAACAAGCTCAGCTCCTTCTTTTTCAGGTATATATCCTGTAAGGAAAAATGACTTGTTTGATTGAACCATCTGCCCTAAAACTATGTACTTCTCAAGACGCATAGTTTCATAGTCCAATAAGAACATGATATCATCTCTCATTGTCCCATAAGACTTTATTTCATTTTCTGCATCTACAATATTTCTTTTTATTTGATTGATTTTTTCTTCCATCTCTTTTAATTGTTTCGATGGAATATTATCTGTTATGGAATTAGGATGGGAAAAACCTATGGTTCGCAATTCATCATATAGTCTATCTCCAACCTTTTTGTTACAAAGAATGAATACACAGATTTGTTCTCTTGAACTACTAATAATCTCAATCTCTAGAGGTGTTAATTCTGCTAATCTCTCATACAAACTCTCTAGGGTCCATTCATTTGGCAATGTTCCAATAAAAGCCTTCGAGTTCTTTGTTCCATTAAAACTTAATGAGACATCAAGCTTTGCCCAAGGGATTAAAGTAGTAATATTAGCATCAAGTTTTAATATCTCAGCATTCATTTCTGCAATTTCTTTACTTAGGGCGTTAATACGGTTTACTTTATGTACTATACCATCATGCTTTATAGAAAATGCGTCATAATCATCAGTAGATACTTCACTTCTTCCATATAAAACAGCAAGCATGGATTTATTATGTGGACTATAATGATCTAAAATAGCTAAAGCTTCTGTTGAAGACGAAATGTTCTTCTCCAGAAGAGATTTTACTACTGAGACATCCGATTTTTTAAATACTATATCTTCATCAATCATTTCATGAATCTCTATTACACTTTGTCGTTGTAACAACTCTAATACTTTTTTTCTATCTTTTTTTAGGCCACATATACAAATGCGTTGCATTTGTAGCACTGCCATACACAAACACCTCCTTTTGTTTTTTAAGATAGCTAAATAACTTCGCCTAGCACTAGTGAAATGGCTGCTTTTTTCTTACTTTTAACAAGTTCTTTTAATAAACTAATCTCTTGTTCAGCCCGTAAAACAGCTTCTTTCATTAAATTGTCACTGGCAATGTTAGTTTCTTCAAGCTCTTTTGCACTATGAGCTAATGCTTCTCTTGTTCGAGTAGCTATTAATGTTTTCGCATCCTCTAATGCTTTTTGAATCATTTCTTCTTTTTTCAAAGCCGCTTCTTTCTCTAACTTTGTGGCATTTAGTTCTGCTTGGCGAACAGCTTCCACTGTTTCTTTTGCCATTTTTTCACCTCCGTTATTAGTAATTTTACCATATCTTTCTACCAAAAATATTATATAACAATAATTATTATTATACAACTATGTATGAACATTTGTTTTGTTAACATTTTAACACATCTTACAAATTTGTAGTCAATTCAGATGCTAATTTATCCTTTTCATCAATACATTTTTATTTTAAATAAATAGACATCAGTAATTAGTACATTATTCACCATGGTAACCATGGCAATCAAGTAAAAACATCTAATCCTTCTACATCTTCTCCATCCAATTTCGTATTGAATAAATAGGATTTTTCTCCCTTGTTATACCAATCACAAGATTTATATACATCTTTTTTTATAAGTTATGAATTTGATAGATATTTGATATGGTGGTAAAGTTTTAATATTTTTGGGTATTTTTTTATTATATGGTATACTTTATAAATTTACAACCCTAATAATGATTAAACCATACTTTTTTAGTATGGTTTAATTTATGTTATATTTCAATAGTATTTATATACTAAATATACAGTAAATAATATCCAGAAATATGAAATCTATATAACAATTTCTTAATCAATTGACATCTTTCCTTATCTATTATAAAGTAAATTATATAATTGTCATATGTTATCATAATTAATATTCAATAATGGATTTATATTTAATTATTTCATTGGAGATATTGTTTCATTCGATATTTCACTATTACATAATAACAATTTAGAAAGGAGTAACACATGGAATTTTTAGATAATCTAGGAATAGGAATATATTTTGTTATATTTTTTGGAAAGATTTTAGAAGTCACTTTCTCCACCTTAAGAAATGTACTAATCAATCGAGGCGAAAGGAAGATAGGTTCTTTCATCGCTTTTTTTGAAGTACTAATATGGATTTTTATTACTGGTACTGTTTTAACAGGATTCCAAGATGATATTTTACGTGTAATAGTTTTTGCTATAGCTTTTTCCATTGGTAACTATCTAGGCTCATGGCTTGAAGGTAAACTAGCATTTGGTTTATGTTCGATACAAGTTATTGTACCTGATAATGAACAAAGTCATGAATTAATCCATACTTTAAGAGAAGCCGATTTTGCTGTTACCATAATAAAAGGTGAAGGTAAGGATGGAGGAAGAGACTTAATTGTTCTACATTTACTTAGAAAGCGTATACCAAAAGCTACTGAAATTATACAAAATAATTTGCAAAATGCTGTAATCATTATTAATGATGTTAAATCTTTAAAAGGTGGATATGTTAAATAATCATCTGCCTTAACACAGATGTAATTAATATAATAAATTAAAGAAAAGTACGAAAGTAATTTTATTTAATTATTAATTTATTTAGTTTATTGATATTTGAATAATCATTAAAGAATTGTATATAATAATGATTAGATACAAAGTCATTAAATAAACTTTCTTATGAAACTTTATTTATACGTTGTATCTAGCAACTTACATTACTGTTAGTTGTTCAAATTGAATATTGTCTCAACACTACAAATCAATGAATATTAACACTATAGTAAGGAGATGGTTAAGTTGGACTGGCATAAAGCTATTAGAAAATTTACTAAACCTGCTAAAAGAGTTAAGCGAAAATCCTTTCGGTAATATTTTTGGTGAATCAATCTGATTAATTAAAAGTAGTATCAAAGCGAAATCAAATTCATTTATGCAGAAGAGACAGAGATAAGTGGCTTTTAGCTAACTATCGAAAACAATAGACCATAGCTAAGCTAAGGTCTATTGTTTTTATCTTATTCTTCGTCTTGTAACGCATCAT
>JAEWHU010000106.1 GCA_023387635.1 Bacillota bacterium | reverse complement strand
ACACTATTTTTCCAAACGGTAGGTATCATATGGTCCAAGACTACGATACCCAAGTTTGGTAGCTAATTGCACTGATGCCATATTAGCAGCATCCCAACTTGGATAAAGACCACGTTTACGACATTCTAATATTAATGCAGCACCAGCAACTTGTGCAAGTCCCATCCTTCTATACTCAGTTCTTGTTGCTATCTCTATTTCAATTCCTTCATCATAGATAGTGTATGAGGAAGCACCACTAACTATTCTATTATCATGGAATATCACATAGCCAATACCCCTTTCTAAAAAGTCTTTGGCTGAATTAAAATTACTAATAAAATCTAATGTCCATTCTTCCTTTTTGCATTCATAGTACAACTCTTCATTTATTCTTTGTAATTGATATTGCTCAGGAAGCTCATTCACCATACTCTGTAATTTAATAAGGTCAAACTCTTCTTTCTTTTTTTCAATGGCACAACGCCTAATTTTACTTAATTTAGTACCATATACTTTTTCTAATAACTCTCCAATATTTTCAACTTTACTAATAATATAAAGTCTATCTAACCCTGATTTATTATGTATTATTTTAATATATTCAATTATTTCACCCTCTATTTTTTTACCTTCTATAAATACAAAGGAACCACAAAATAAAATAGCACCATTTGGATTCTCTATATTGTCTACGAATACTTGACCCATATGTCCTTGTAAACATGATAACATTACCGTATCATATATTCTTTCAAACATAGGAGCTATCCTTTGTAGTTCACTTTTTTTAACTTCAATCATATTCTTATATCCTTTCTAGAATGTATTATCATTAGGTAATTAACATAGGAATTCACCTAACAACATTCCTTAGCTAAACTACTATAATTATATAACAAGCTTACTAATATTACTACCAATTTTTTGGTTATCAATAAACGATGAAATTATAGGTGTAAAAGATGAAGAAGCCGTAACAAAATTACGACTTCCTCAAATAGACTATATGAAGTTGGGTAAAACCTTAGTAAATAAAGCATAAATCATTACAATTTTTCTATAATAACAATATTGTTAACGTCCTGATGCAACATAGTATGGAACAATAATGTAACGTCCTTCATGAATTACGTCAGAAGTCAATCCGTTACTTCTCATAATTTCATCAATATAGCTTTGAATATCTTTATACTCCTCTGTTATGTAATCAGATGCAATACCCCATAAGGTATCCCCTTTTTCTATCTTAATACTTACAACTGTTTTCTCACGTTCTGTCACTTTCTTAGCAGATACATGGGTAGAGATCATAACTATAGAAATTAGAGTTACACAGATAGCTAATATACCTATTACTACCATATACTGATATTTCTTAATCAGGGCTGTTAATCTATTAATAACAGTATTGCTCATTAAGATATTACATAAACTAAAATTCTTCATGATTAAACCTCCTATAAACTTTACAAAATTATATCAATAACGTATGTATTATAAATATTCGAACACTTGTTGCGAACATATGTTTTCTATATGTTTTTATTATATAACCCAAACAAATGTTTGTCAATATGTTTTTTTAAAAAACATGTAAATTACGAACATAAGTTTTGCATTATAGTAAAATCTGTGATATAATGGGATAAAGTAATAGATGGAGGTAACATAATGAGTTATGGAAAGATAAGTCCAAAGCAAAAAGAAATACTTGATTATTTGAAATCTCAAATTATAAATAGAGGATATCCACCTGCTGTTCGTGAAATATGTGAGGCTGTTCAACTAAAATCAACCTCTTCCGTTCATTCTCATTTAGAAACACTTGAGAAAAACGGTTATATAAGAAGAGACCCTTCTAAGCCACGTGCAATAGAGATTATTGATGATGAATTTAATTTAACAAGAAGAGAATTGGTAAACGTACCTATTGTAGGGACAATCACTGCTGGAAAACCAATATTAGCTGTAGAAAGTATCGAATCTTACTTCCCTATTCCAGCTGAGTATATGCCCAATGAAGAAACCTTTATGCTTAAAGTAAAAGGTGATTCTATGATTAATGTTGGTATTTTTGATGGAGATAAAATCCTTGTACAAAAGCAAAATACAGCCATGAATGGTGAAATTGTAGTAGCTCTAATTGAAGATTCTGTTACCGTTAAGACTTTTTATAAAGAAAAAGGTTTTTATAGATTACAACCTGAAAATGATGCCATGGAACCAATTATTGTTTCTGAGTTAGATATCTTAGGAAAAGTAATCGGTTTATTTAGGCTTTTCCATTAAATACTTACATAAAAAATCAAGCAGGTTACTTTTATAAGTACCTGCTTTTTTTATCCACTTATTTATCGTTTAAATCTTCTTTGCCTACCATTTTACCATCTCTCCATATTCTTTCAAGATCATAGAATAAACGATCTTCTTCAGAAAAAATATGAACAACGATATCGCCGTAATCCATTAACACCCAATTAGAAGAACGAATACCTTCTATTCTTTTTGGTTCATAACCTTTTCTTCCAAGAACTTCTTGCACATTATCAACTAATGCAGTTACTTGAGGTGTATTGGTACCATGTGCAATGATAAAATAATCAGCGATACTAGAAATATCACCAATGGAAATTACTTTAATGTCTACTGCTTTTTTATCATCTAAAGCTTCATAAGCTAAACGTGCCATTTCTTTTGATATATCAGCCATAACTATCTCCTTTCATAAAACCCTATCTAAAATTGGTTTAACATTAAAACCTGCTACTCATGAATTAATGTTACATAATATTGATAAGCATCTAGAGTTGTTGTATCAATAGATGCATTCTTAGTTTCTAAATATGTTATTGTACTCTTTAATATTTCTAATACAGCTTTATCAAGATTGGTAAATGCTAGTTCCCTTATTTGTTTCATATTTGGTATCCCAAAACCTGAACGACCAGGTTCGATAAAGTCTGCTACAAAAACAATTTTTTCTAGTGTATTCATTGCAGGCTTACCCGTGGTATGATAAGTAATTGCACTAAGTATATTAG
>JAEWHU010000035.1 GCA_023387635.1 Bacillota bacterium | reverse complement strand
GACGCAATCTATTAAGACAAGAACGATATAAGGAAGCTATGGATTATTTTGAATTGAAGCTAGATGATGATAATTATTCAAAGGCATTCCAATTATACCGTAAAGAGTGGATTGAAGATAACATTGGATGGATTTTTGCTATTTTCTTTCTTGTAATGCTTACACCTGTGACGGTTAGTTCCATTAAGAAAATTAAGAAAGAGGTGGATGAAGCATGAAGATATTAACACATGTGAATCGTGAAAAGATAACTCATGTAGGAAAAACTTTAAAATATTCCTTGTATGTAATTACACATCCATTTGATGGCTTTTGGGATTTAACACATGAAAATCGAGGTTCAGTAGCAGCAGCAAACATAATTATTCTATTATCATTAATAACAAGTATATTTAAATTACAATTTACGAGTTTTTTATATATAAAAGTAATCTGGGAATATGTAAATATTATTGAATTAATATTAGGTTTTTTAGCACCTATATTAATCGGTTGTTTAGCCAACTGGGGCCTTACTACTCTATTTGATGGGAAAGGTAAGATGAAAGATATTTATATGGGAATTGGTTATGCACTTACACCATATGTTTTGATTCAGTTACCTATGACTTTTATTAGTAATCTTATGACTGCCCAAGAAGGAGCTTTTTATTATTATCTTAACTCTTTTTCTGTAATATGGTGTGGATTCTTAGTTATATGTGCAGTAATGATGATTCATGATTTTACATTAGGGAAAGCAACCTTAACACTTATTGCAACTTTTGTGGGAATGATGTTGATTATATTTGTTTTCTTATTATTTTTTAGTTTAGTAAGTGATGCTGTTGCATATTTTGTTTCTTTATATAAAGAAATAATATTTCGCTTTTATTGATAAGGAGGGCTAGTGATGAAACAATTAATTAAAATGGGCTTATTCCTTGTATCAACAGTGTTGTTAACTGGATGTGCTAAACAAGAAGTACAAAATGATATTATGGAAACATATTCTTATGTCCAAGACGAGAACTCGTACATATTAGAAAATGAAAATATTAAATTTACATTAGATCCATTAACAACTTACTTTGAAGTTAAGGATAAAGCGAATGATAAAATATGGTACTCAAATCCTGCAGATGTAGAAAACGATCAATTAGCTAATGCTCAAAGTAAAAAATATTTACAGTCTACGTTTCTTGTTGAATATAGTACCTTAACTGGTATTAACACTATTTTTAATAATTATGAATATAGTATTGAAAAGCAAATATATACAGTTGAAACTGGGGCTGATTATATAAAAGTGAATTATTCACTTGGTGATGTGGAAAAAGTGCATGTTTTACCTAATGCTATATCTGAATCAAGAATGAATGTATTTATGGCAAATATGGATAATAAGCAGATAAAGCAGGTAAATTCATATTACCGAAAATACGATATTAATAATTTGCGGGCTACAGATAATAAGGCAGAATTGTTAGAAAAATATCCTATATTAAAAGATGAATGTATTTATGTATTACGTGAAGGTATTCAAGAGTATTTATTAATTAAGATTGAAGATATATTTAAAGTAGCTGGTTATACCTATGAAGATTATGAAGCTGATAATGAAAAGTACTCTAAGGTAGATGATAGTGAAAAACCGTTCTTCAATATATCAATTCTATATCGATTAGAAGATAATGATTTAGTAGTCGAACTTCCTTTTGAAGATATGGAATGGCGTGATAGTTATCCATTGACTAAATTAAAAGTACTTCCATATTTTGGTGCAGGAAGCAGGGAAAATGAAGGATATATATTAGTACCTGAAGCAAATGGTGGAATTATTAATTTTAATAATGAAAAATTATCACAAAGTGCTTATTATACTGAAATATATGGATGGGATTCTGCAATTAAAAGGAATGCAGTAATTGATGAAAGCAGATCTAGTTTTCCGGTATTTGGAATTGCCAATGAAGGAAAATCAATGTTATGTATACTTGAAGATAAAGCTTCATCCGCGGCCATTGAAGCAGATATTAGTGGTAGAAACCATAGCTATAATTATGTAAATGCAACTTATACGACATTACATGCTGCATCAGTTGATATGTCAGCAAAGACAGATAAATCAGTAGTTGTATTTGAAGCAAAAAAACCAGAGGGTGTTATAAAACAGAGATATCGTTTCTTAAGTACAGATTCATATTCAAAAATGGCCGAATCTTATCGTGAATACTTAATAGAGAAATATCCTACATTGCAAAAGAATGAAGATATTAGTACTCCTGTTAATGTTACAATGCTAGGAGCAGTAGATCAAGTGAAACAGAGATTTGGTTTTCCGGTATCCATGCCAGTGTCTTTAACAACTTTTAAGGAAGCATATGATATGTTACGTGACCTTAATGAAACTGGCTATAAAAACTTATACGTAAAGTATAGTGGATGGATGAATGGTGGAATAAAACAAAGCAGTCTAGAAAATATTAAAACCATTTCTCAACTAGGTAGTAAAAATGACCTAAAGAAGTATTTAAAATATGCCAATGAACTTAAGGTGCCTGTTTATTTAGAAGGTATGGCGCAGTATACCTATGAAACAGGTTTGTTTGATGGATTTAGTACAAATAGTGACTCTGCAAAATATCCAAGTAGAGAAGTAGTAAAGCTTTATAGTTTTTCACCTATTTTTTATGGATTAGAGGATTGGAATGACCCTTACTTTTTACTAAAACCCCAATTGTCTGTAAAATACATGCAAAATCTTGTTGATTTTGCTGAAAAATATGAAGCACAAGGAGTGGCTTTTTCCGATGTGGGTTATTTAATTAGTTCAGATTATAATCCAAAGAATTTAACTACTAGGCAAGAAGTAATTGCTATGCAACAGGAAAAGTTAGATAACATTGCTTCTTCAGGAACGGGTATCGTGGTTAACAGTGGTAATGATTATATATTACCATATGTGGACTTTATAACCGATATGGATATATATGGTGGAGAATATCATATTATAGATACAATGGTACCTTTTTATTCCATGGTTATTCACGGATTAGTTAATTATTCAGGACCATCCATTAATTTAGCGGAGGATTATGAGAAGTTAATATTAAAAAGTGCTGAATCTGGAGCTGGATTATCTTTTACTTTTATGAAAGAGCCAACCTCATCATTACATAATTCTAATTACACGTATTATTTTGGTGTTGATTATGATATATGGAAAGATGAAGCCAAAGCTATTTATAGTAGATACGAAGCAGAGCTTGGTCATTGTTTTAATCAATACATTACAAGTCATGAGCTTCTAGAACAAGGTGTATCTGTTACTAGTTATGAAGATGGGACAAAAGTATATGTCAATTTTAATGATGTTGATTATATTACTGGTGATATAACTGTACCAGCACAGGACTATATAGTGAAAAGGAGGTAAAAAATGGCTAAGACAAGACATAAAGATTTACAAACAAAAAAGGCAATTACGGGTTATTTGTTTATTTCACCTTTTATTATTGGTTTCATTGCTTTTATGGTTGTACCGCTATTTGAATCCTTACAAATGAGTTTTAGTAATGTTGTTATTGGGATAGGTAACGGTGGATTCTTAATGGAGTTCATAGGATTAGATAACTTTAAAAAGGCATTTACAGTAGATCCTGAATTTAATCGAATGTTAACAGATGAGTTATCACGTATGGTCCTTCATGTACCTACAACATTAATTATAAGTTTTTTTATGGCATTACTTTTAAATCAAAAATTTAAAGGGAGAGGTCTAGTAAGAGCAATATTCTTTCTTCCAGTTATTTTATCATCAGGTGTATTAGTAGGGTTAGAATTTGATAATAGCTTACTAGCGGGAATGGCAGATTATATACAAAAAAACACACAAACATCAAGTATAACAGCTGTTTTAGAAGATATTTTATCAAACAGTGGATTTGGAACAAAATTTCTTGATACGGTTTTTGGTATTGTGAATAGTGTATACGATGTAGTAATAGCATCAGGAATTCAAATAATAATTTTCTTATCTGGTCTACAAACAATATCTAAAAGCATGTATGAAGCAGCCACTATTGAAGGGTGTACTGCTTGGGAAAGTTTTTGGAAGATTACGTTACCCATGGTGAGTTCTGTAATACTTGTTAATCTTATATATACTATCATTGACTTCTTTATGCGTACGGATAGTGAAATAATGACAAAAATAAGTGAGACAATGATTGCAAAGATGGATTACGGTTTTAGTTCTGCTATGGCATGGAGTTACTTTATAGCAGTGTTACTGATTATTGCTGTATTTAGCGGAATAGTGTCTAGGTGGGTGTATTATTATGAATAAAAAAAGAAGAGATGAATTGAGAGAATTTTTTGTAAGAAACAAAAAATCAGGAGGATATCTCCTAAAGAAAACAATATCTAGAGAGTTATATAAGCTTTTAAGAGCAGTATTATTATTTGGCCTATGTTTTTTAATATTACAACCAATCATGAATAAAATATCACTTAGTTTCATGAAGGAGAAAAATTTATATGACCCTACAATTATAGTAGTGCCAAGAAACTTTACTACTGAAAACTATAGACTAGTAAATGAATTAATTGATTATTGGGGTATTTTATTTAATTCAATAGGAATCTCATTATTAGTTAGTGTACTGCAAGTAGCATTTGCTACCTTAGTTGGATATGGTTTTGCTAGATATAAATTCCCGTTTAAAAGATTTTGGTTTGCATGTGTAATACTTGTTATCGTTGTTCCACCCCAAACCATTATGTCCTCATTATATTTAAATTTTAAATTTTTTGATGTATTTGGAATTATAAAACTAATTACGGGAAGTACTTTAAATCTTCAAAAATCCGTAATTCCTTATTTACTCTTATGTATGACTTGTATGGGCTTAAAAAGCGGATTATATATATTTATGTTAAGACAATATTTTAGAGGAATTCCTAAGGAACTAGAAGAAGCAGCTTATGTAGATGGATGTGGTAATTTTGCAACATTTGTACGAATAATGCTACCAGATGCAAAACCAATGATAACATCCTGTTTTCTTTTCGCTTTTGTTTGGCAGTGGACAGATTCCTTTTATTCTAAAATGTTTTTAGGTAATATTAAGTTATTATCCAATAGACTAACATCAATTAGTGGATTACTTAGTGATTATTTGATATCAATCAATGGTATTGGTAGTAAACCATCAATTGCTTATGGGCAAATGATGATATCAACAGGTATGATAATGGCAATTATACCATTGCTTATTCTTTACATAGTAGCACAAAAGGCATTTGTAGAAAATTTAAGCCAAACAGGTTTAAAAATGTAGTAGTGGTAGAAGGTGTAAAAACACTTTACTATAAATACTTAAAAAAATTAAGGAGGATTAGGTATTATGAAAAAAATTATGAAAAGATGGTTATCAGTAGTGTTAATTTGTACATTCTGTATTACTTCTTTTACTGCTTGTGGGTCAAAAAAGCAGAGCAAGGAACCAGATGAAGTAGAAACTGTTGCACCAGAAGCTACAAAAGCAGCAGAACCAACTGAACCAGTAGAAGAAGAACCAGCTATGGATCTTGGTGGTATGGAAATAATCATTGGTGACTGGTGGACATCCGCAGATCCAGTAGAACCAAAGAATGCTATGGAAGAGGACACTCTTGCATATCGCCAGATGATACAAGAAAAGTATAATTTCACAATGAAACAAGTTGCAATTACTGATTGGGGCGGTATGCAAGAACTTTTCACAACATCAACGATGGCAGAAGATCCAGCAGCTCAAATTTTCTTATTAGCACCTGATTGGGTATCACAACCTCTTGCAAATGGACTTATATATGATTTAGGTACCCTTGAAAGTTTAGATTTTACTGAAAGTAAATGGATTAGTAACGTTACTGATAAAATGACATTTGGAGATTCTATTTATGGTATGAATACTGGTAAAGCAGAACCTAAAATGGGCTTATATTGGAATAAGAGATTATTCAAAGAAGCTGGTCTTAATCCTGACCTACCATATGATTTACAAGCAAGTGGAGAATGGACATGGCAAAAGTTTGAAGAATTATGTGCTCAATTAACAATTGATAATAACAATGATGGTCAAATTGATAGTTATGCAATGGCAAGTTTTTCTGTTGATTTCTTTAGAGCAGTAGTAACATCAAATAACGCTAAGTTTATGGGTAAAGATGCTCAAGGTAAATTCTACAATGCCACTACAGAGCCAAACTTTTTAGAAGCTATGCAATGGGCAGTTGGTTTAATTGAAAAAGGATACGAAATGCCTGTACCTACAGATGCTAACTGGGATTGGTTTGGTCCAGCGTTCCATGATGCAAAAGTTGCAATGGCATTTGGTGAACAATATAAAGTTGGTCAATGGGCAGATATGGAAGATGATTGGGGATTTGTTCTAGCACCTAAGGGACCTAAGAGTGAAGGATACTCTGTATATTTTGGTGATAATATTGCTGTTATCCCATCTTCCTATGATAAAGAAACAGCTGAAAAAATAGCATTTGCATATAACTTATGGACTGAACCAACACCTGGATATGAAGATGTAGATTCATGGAAAGATGGATATTATACTAGATTCCGTGATGAAAGGGCAGTTGATGAGACATTAGCTTTAATGTACGATGGTGCTATTGAAAATAATGACTATGTATCTATGGTTTATGGAACAAGTTATGGTGATTTTGCTTGGGATTTATATGCATTAGGTAAAACGCCAGCAGAAAAAGTTGAAGAAGTTCAAGGAACATGGCAGTCTTTAATTGATGATGCTAATAAATAGTTCTAAATGATTTAAAGGGGAGGTTATACCACCTCCCCTTTTTGCATAATAAAACAGCTATAAAAAACAATGTTAAGGAGAATCATATGAAGGTGCCACAAACTTACAAATTAGTGTTAGTACTTGGTTTAGTAATATGCTCTATGATTATCACAACATCATGTAAGAAAGACCCGGGAAAAAGTGAACAAGAAACACATATAAATATTGACGAGGTTGATGAAAGCAATAGTAGTGAATCAGTTGGTTCTAATATTGAGCAGGAAGATATTGAGCAAGAAGATATTGAGGAAGAAGATATTGAAGTATTAGAAAATGAAAATATAGAGAATTTGAAAATAAAAAATTATGCAAAAATATATAAAGAAACAGGTGAGTTACCTAGCCTAGCAAATGAATTCAAAGATTATTTTAAGATTGGTGTAGCTTTAGCCCAACATGATATTACAAATACGGATAAAGCTCAACTGGTTTCATCTCAATTTAATAGTATTACTTGTGAGAACGAAATGAAAGCCGATTTTAAACTAGACAGAGAAGCTACACTTGAACTTGGAGATGAGGAATATCCTGTTGTTAATATGAAACATGCAGACGTAGCACTTTCTTTTGCTTATAAAAATGGATTAAGTATGCGGGGTCACACATTAGTGTGGCATAGTCAAACACCAAGATGGCTTTTTACTGTAGGATTTGATAATGACCCAGATGCACCTTTTGTATCAAGAGAAATTATGCTTTTGCGAATGGAGAATTATATACGACAAGAAATAGAATATGTAAACACTAATTATCCAGGAGTATTGTATGCATGGGATGTTGTAAATGAAGCAATAGAGATTAATGATGGACATGAATTAGGATATCGAACCAAAAACAATTATTGGTATGAAGTAGTTGGAGAAGATTTTATAGAAATGGCTTATACTTTTGCAAGAAAATATGCTACAGCTGATCAGAAATTATTTTATAATGATTATGGTACATATGAAAAAAGTAAACTATTTGCAATATATAATATGTCAGGTAAGTTAAAGGAAAAAAATCTAATAGATGGAATTGGAATGCAAGATCATATACAAATAGATTATCCTACAACACTAGACTATCAGTATGCAATTAAGAAATATGCTGAGCTGGATCTGGAAATTCAAGTTACTGAGTTAGATATACATATAGAAGACAATTCTGATGAAATGCAGGCAAAATTAGCTACTAGATATCGAACCATAATGACTGTTTTAAAGAATTTTGTTGATAAAGATATAGCGAACATTACAAGTGTTACATTTTGGGGATTAACAGATGACCGTTCATGGCTTAATAAAACTGATAAACCAAGTTACCCATTACTATTTAATAAAGATTTAACTCCAAAGCCTGCATATTTCGGGGTTCTTCAAGATGAATCAATTAAATTGTATTAGATATGCGCATATTTAGTTTAATAATGTACTCATTATAATTAGTTTGTTGTAAGTATTTTGGTAAGCGAACTTATAATCTTATATAGTTTTATTGGGGGGGACAATGAAAATATTAAAAGGTAATTTAGCAAAGGTTAGTGTGTTGTTTATATTATGCAGTTTTATCATGGCTGGTTGTAGTAAATCAGTGGATAAAAGAGAGGCAAGTATTCTACCGGATAGTGTAATAGATAATGGCGAAATAGAGGATGAAGATAAGGAGAAAGAAAATATGGTCTTCAATGACGATTTAGAGAAATATTTTATGAATATAAAGTTTACTGTTCCATACAAAAAAATTGGCGAAAGTAATCCTTTAATTACACAAAGCTATGGTGCTGATCCCTACGGAATGGTATATGAAGATAGATTATATGTATACATGACCCATGATGAATATATGTATGATAAGGATGGTAATATATCGAATAATACATATGCAACAATTAAGAGCTTAAGATGTATATCATCAGCGGATCTTGTGAATTGGACAGATCATGGAGTGATACATGTAGGAGGACTAAAAGGTGCAACAACTTGGGCTAATAATTCATGGGCACCAGCTGCAATACATAAAAATATTGATGGAGAAGATAAGTTTTTTCTTTACTTTGCCAATTCTGCAAGCTCCATTGGAGTTCTAACAGCAGATAGTCCTATTGGACCTTTTAGGGATCCATTAGGCGAACCAATCATTACAAGGCAAACGCCAAATGTGTCTGATGTTGCATGGTTATTTGATCCAGCTGTATTTACAGATGATGATGGTAAGTCCTATATATACTTTGGTGGAGGAGTTCCAGAAGGTATGTCGGAAATGCCTAATACGGCTAGAGTAATTGAATTAGGAAGTGATATGATTAGTACTGTTGGTGAAGCAGTTACCATTGAAGCACCTTACATATTTGAAGATTCAGGAATCAATAAAATAGGAGATACATATTATTACTCCTATTGCTCTAATTGGGATAGCAGAGAGAATGCAAAAGGTGAATATGTACCTGCTATAGCCGAAATAATTTATATGACTAGTGATAATCCAATGGGTCCATGGCATTATCAAGGTTCTATATTAGAGAATCCAGGAAAATACTTTGGTAGTTGGGGAAATAATCATCATTGTATGGTAGAATTTAATAAAAGCTATTATATGTTATACCATACACAATTATTACAGGATTCCATAGGTGTATCTGGTGGATATAGAAGTACCCACATTAATGAAGTTAAAGTTAACCCAGATGGAAGTATACAAAAAATAATTCCTAACAAAAGTGGTGTTGACCAAATAAAGTACTTTAATCCTTATGAGACAGTAGAAGCCACAACCATGTCTAATAATGGTGGAGTTAACATATTTGAGCATAAGAAAAAGAATTATAAGGAACCACAAATAGTATCCATTGGAGAGATTGATAATGGAGATTGGTTACAAGTAAGTGGTGTTGACTTTGGGGATAAAGGTGCAGGAACACTTACTATTCGTTATTCATGTGAAGGGCAAGGTGGAGCAATTAGAGTCTGCATAGATGAATTGAATGGTGAGTCAATAGCGTATGCAGAAATTGTTAATACTGGAGGTGCTGATACATATGTTGATGTAACGGTGCCAGTGAAAAATATTACAGGAGTTCATGATATTTATTTTGAATTTGCAGGAAGTGAATATCTGTTCAATTCTTGGAGCTTTATAGAGAACTAGTAAGATGTTTAAAAACATTATATAGATCAATTACCCAATTTACTGAAATTAAAAGTTATAAATATATAAAAAAATAAAAATTGAAAACAGTAAACATAATAAAAAAACATAATATGAAAACAATCTGAGAGGATACGAAAAATGATTAGTGTAAAAAATCCAATATTATCCGGTTTTTATCCGGACCCATCAATATGTAGAGTGGGAGAAGATTTCTATCTTGTAACTTCAACTTTTGCTTACTTCCCAGGGGTTCCTATATGGCATAGTAAAGATTTGGCTAATTGGAAGCAAATAGGTAATATTTTGGATAGAAATTCCCAATTACCATTAAATAATACAGGACATTCTGGAGGAATCTTTGCGCCTACAATTCGTTATCATGAAGGAGTATATTATATGATTACCACAAATGTTGCAAGTGGTGGTAATTTTATAGTAACAGCAACAAATCCAGAGGGACCATGGTCAGAACCTTATTATCTTGATGCACCAGGTATTGATCCAAGTCTATTTTTTGATACAGATGGCACTTGCTATTATTGTGGTACTAGACCAAATCCTACAGGTGTAAGGTATAATGGAGATTGGGAAATCTGGGCACAGAAGTTAGATTTAGAAACAATGAAATTAGTTGGGGAAAGTCATGCAATCTGGAAAGGTGCTTTAAAGGATGTTATTTGGCCTGAAGCCCCACATATATACTATAAAGATGATTATTATTATGTGATGAATGCTGAGGGTGGTACTGGTCCTAGCCACGCTGTAACAGTTGCACGAAGCAAAAATATATTTGGTCCATATGAGAATAATCCCAATAATCCTATATTAACACATAGACATTTAGGAAAAGATTATCCTATCGTTTATGTAGGTCATGGAGATTTAGTAGATGATACGAAAGGTAACTGGTATATGGTTACTTTAGCTAGTAGACGCTGTGAAGGATACATTGGATTAGGAAGAGAAACTTTCTTAGCTAAAGTAGTATGGGAAGATGGATGGCCAGTTGTGAATCCAGGAATTGGTATACTAGAAGACGTTGTGGAATTACCATTTGATGGAACAAATCCATGCAAGGATCCGATTCAAACATTAAGTAATTATAGTAAAAAATCCTATGATGTAATTACCTTAAGAAATTCTAATCATGATTTTTATGCATATGAAAATGGAATAATGAGACTAAATTTCTTACCTGCGACAATGAAAGATTTGGCTAGTCCAGCTTATTTAGGTTTTAGACAATTAAGTTATGAGTATGAAGCGTTATTAGAATTAGAGTTTGACAAGATAAATGCCTCAGAAGAAACAGGACTAGTGATACTACAAAGCAATGAATATCATATGTTATATCGCATTAAGAATCTAGGTGACGATGTGAGACTACAGGTGGTAAAATGTGTAAAGAGTAAAGAAAGCATAATAGCAGAGAGATTACTTAGTCAATCAGACTATAATAAAAATATAAAAAATAATTCCTCTTCTATAATTCTTAAGATAAAAGGTCACGGGCAGAGAGCAGATTTTATACTACAAACGGATACTTATGAAGTACTGATTGCCCAGAATGTAGATATTCATGAAATGAGTACAGAGATAGCAGGGGGATTTGTAGGTAATACCATCGGCGTGTATGCTTCATCTTGTGGTGAATTATCAGATAATTACATAAATATTTTAAATTTCACAATTAATAATTCAATGTATTGTTAAGGATTCATGTAGTAGACATACGAATATAAGGGACATCAGTATGTCTACTTTTTAATCTTACATTAATAAAATTAAATCACAACCGAATCGAAGTCTTATTGCATAAGAAATAATAATATTATGGATAATGTTTCTCTTAAACAAGAAGATTTAAAAATCATGTTATAAATAGGTTAAAACTATAATTTATAATTAATAACATTAAGGGAGTGAGATGGCATATGAAAAAAACAAATTGGTTACAAATAGTTCTAGTAGTAATGCTTGCATGTTCAATGACATTAGTGGGTTGTAGAAAAGAAAAAGAAATAGAAAAAGAAATAGAAAAAGAAATAGAAACATCAAAGGAAATAGATACAGAAGTTTTAAAAGAGGATATTACATTATCAGAAAGTAACGAAGAAACAAATAACCAAGCAAATGAAGTAGAAACCATGCCTGTAATGCATTTAGGTAGTTTAGATGTGAAAGTAGAAGAAATCTTTAATGAAGATTTTGAAGATAATGAATCAGGCTTCATTGGAAGAGGGGATGCAATAACAGAGATAGTAACTGGTAAAGGTTATTCTAGTGATAATGCTTTATATACCTCAGGACGCACTAATTCATGGAATGGTCCTGTAATTGATATTACTGATAAGGTAGAAGTGAATGGGAATTATAATGTTTCTGCGTATATTATGTATGAAGAGGGTCCTGATACAATGGAAATGGATTGCATGCTAGAGAAAAATGGAAATACATATCTTAATTTTGGTTCATCCATCGTTAAAAAAGGTGAGTGGACTGAGATTAAAGGACATATTGTTATGCCTGATGATATTCAAACGATCAATCTTTATTTTGAGTCTCACTATGGAACCGAATCTAGCAATTTTATTACATTTTATATTGATAACATTGTAGTGACAAAAGAAACAATCCAAAAGGAAAGAGGAGAGCTTCCCTCTCTTAGTGAGATATATAAAGATTACTTTACTATTGGCTTTGCATCTACAGTTAGTGAAGCAGCACCTAGCCTTCATGAACTACTAAATCAACAATTTAATAGCTTAACCATTGGTAATGAACTAAAGCCAGATAGTTTACTAGATTATGAAACTTGTATATCGGATCCTAAGTATAACGACAATCCAGCAATTAGCTTTAAGAATGCTGCATATTTGCTTGAATTTGCGAAAGAATCAGGGATTCCTGTTAGAGGACACACTTTAGTATGGCATGCTCAAACACCAAGATGGTTTTTTGCTGAGGGCTATTCTACATTAGAAGATGCTCCATTAGTATCCAAAGAGCTTATGTTAAAGCGTATGGAAAATTATATTAAGAATGTACTTGAATTAGCAGAAGTAGAATATCCAGGACTAATCTATGCTTGGGATGTTGTTAATGAAGCTATCGAAGTAGGGGATGGTCAGGAAGATTGGATCCGTTCTAAGGAAAACAACTGGTATGAAACAATTGGTGGCGAATATGTAGAGAAAGCTTTTGAATATGCAAGAAAATATGCAAAGCCTAACGTTAAGTTATTTTATAATGACTATAATACAGATATTCCTAGCAAAGTAACAGCAATCTATAGATTACTAGAGAAATTAAAAGCAAAGAACGTAATCGATGGAGTAGGATTGCAAAGTCATATTGGTATGGATTCACCAGTTATAACAGATATTGAAAATTCCATACGTAAATATGCTGAATTAGATTTAGAAATCCAAATTACTGAGCTTGATGTATGGTTAACTGATAATAGTGAGAAATCCTTGATGGAACAGGCTTCTAGATACAAACGCTTTATGTCTACTATAAAGTATCTTAAGAAATCAGAGGCTGCTAATATTACTAATGTAACTTTTTGGGGAATAACGGATGCAACAACATGGTTAAGTAAACCAGGTGAGCCTAATTATCCATTATTATTTGATAAATATGAGATTCAAAAGCCAGCTTTTTGGGGAGTTGCTCTGAGTCCGGATGTTCCATTATATTAAAAGTATAGAGGGTTCTAGTATAATTAAGATAAAACGTAATAATAAAAAAGTAATAATAAAAATAAATATAAAAAGTCTATAAGTGAGGAATCAGAAATGAAAAATAATCCAATTATATGGGCGGACTTTCCAGATATAGACGTAATAAGAGTGGAAGATACCTATTATATGGTTAGTACAACAATGCATTTTATGCCAGGAGCAGTTATATTACGTTCTTATGATCTAATCAATTGGGAGATAGTATCTTATGTATGTGATGTAGTAGAAGATACCCCTTGTCAGAGGCTTGAGGGAGAGCTTGATATATATGGTAAGGGAATGTGGGCAGCAACCATACGCCATCATAAAGGGATTTTTTATGTGTGCTATGTTGCAAATGATACAGGCAAGACTTACCTTTACCAAGCAAAAGATGTTATGGGACCATGGAAAAAACAATATATTGAGGGCTTTTATCATGATTGCTCAATCTTATTTGACGATGATGATAGAGTATATATTGTTTCAGGTAATACCAAAATTCATCTCATAGAATTAAAGTCAGACCTTTCAGGGCCAAAACCAGATGGTTTAAATCGAATTATTATTGTAGATAAGGGTAATGTAGGTCTTGGCTATGAAGGTGCACATATATATAAAATCAATAATAAATATTACATATTCTTAATACATTGGTTAAATTATGGGAGCCGTAGAAGAGTGGAAGCGTGTTATATGGCAGATTCTTTAGACGGTGAGTTTACTGGTAAGGATGTTTTAGATGATGACATGGGATATTTTAATGCAGGTGTAGCACAAGGTGGTATTGTAGATACACCAGATGGAGAATGGTATGCCATGCTGTTCCAGGATCATGGAGCAGTGGGTCGTATTCCAGTACTTGTTCCAGTCCACTTTGAGAATGACTTCCCGGTATTTGGCATTGATGGAAAGGTACCTCATTACATAGAAGTAAAGAGTACACGTCCAGGATATAATTATGAACCTGTAGTAGATAGCGATGATTTTAACTACACGCCAGATGAGAACGGTAATGTTCAATTAAAGAAAGTATGGCAATGGAATCATAAACCAGCCAACGATCTATGGTCAGTGACTGAAAAGAAAAATACATTACGTATTCGTTCAGGTAAAATTAGCGTGAATGTAGTTCAGGCTGTGAATACTATTACACAACGTATGATGGGACCTGCGTGCGAAGGAATAGTAACACTTGATGGTAGTGAATTAAAAGATGGTGATTATGCTGGTATCTGTGCATTGCAAGGATGTTATGGAATGATTGCCTTAACGAAAGAAAGTGGACAGAATTACCTTGTAATGATTGGAAAAGAACTAGATAAAAATAGTAACATATGGGGAGAACCTGGTGGGGATAAAGAACCAGGCAAAGAATATGCTAGAATCCCAGTATCTAGTAGTAAGGTTACTATTAAATTACAAGCAAATTTTGAGGACAATATTGACGAAGCACAGTTCTATTATAAAGATAAAGATGAATGGATTAAGCTTGGTGTTACACAAAAGTTGTACTTTAGGCTGGATCATTTTGTAGGCTGTAGAGTTGGATTGTTTTTGTTTTCTACAAAGGAAATAGGTGGCGTAGCGGAGTTTGAGCAGTTTAAATACAAATGCTTGAAATAAAATAATTATATTTGTGATGCTAATAAAGGAGAAGATATGATAAGTTTAAAAGATAAATATAAAGACTACTTTAAAATTGGGGCTGCTGTAAATGAAAGAAGCATACATACTCATAAGGATATTTTAGTACAGCATTTTAATAGTATTACTTGTGAAAATGAGATGAAATACAGCAGTATATGCGATGAAGAAGGTAATTATAATTTCGCTAAGGCAGACAAGATAGTGGAATTTGCTAGGGATAATAATATGGAATTACGAGGACATACTTTTACTTGGCACAATCAAACCCCAAGATGGATATTTCAAGATGCAAACAAAGAAATATTACTAGAAAGATTAAAAAATCACATTAATACATTAGGAGGAAGATATCAAAAAGATATTTTTTGTTGGGATGTAGTTAATGAAGCAATAGAAGATAAAAAAGATGTTGTTATTAGGGAATCTGATTGGTCAAGAATTATAGGAAAAGATTTTATGGATCATGCCTTTTATGCAGCAAAAGAATTGTTACCAGAAACCAAATTATTTTATAATGATTATAATGAAACAGATCCTATAAAAAGTGTTAAAATTTATAATACAATAAAGGAAATGTTAGAGAGAGGAGTTCCAGTTGACGGAATTGGAATGCAATGTCATTGGAGTCTATATCACCCATCCCTAGATGATTTAAAAAGAGCTTTAGAATTATATTCTAGTCTAGGTGTTAAGATACATATAACGGAAATGGATGTATCTATGTATGCTTTTGATAATAAGAGTGGAATAGATAAACCAACCAAAGAATTATATGAAATGCAAGCTAAAGTTTACAGTGATTTCTTTAAGATATTTCGTGAATATAAAGATGTTATTGATTGTGTAACAACTTGGGGAATTGCTGATGATGAAACTTGGTTGGATCACTTCCCAGTAAGGAATAGAAAGAATTGGCCATTATTATTTGATGAAAAACATATGCCAAAAGAAGCATTATTGCGCATTCTGGATTTTTAAAAATAGTGGACTAAAAATTACGTAAAGAGTGAGCGGATATATGCTGTTATAGGCACTTATCTGCTCATTTTTGATTATTGTGTCCTTTATCGAGTTATGAATAAAAGAAAAGTATTTCTGCCATTCGGGGTACTTGACTTGATTTAATTCCAAGGTTATAGTATAGATATAAATATACATATTAATAGTATTTAATAGGAAGGGAAGGGTGGAATAATATGAATAACTTTAGTTTTTATAGTCCTACTTATTTTGCATTTGGTAAAGGCATGGAGAATAACGTTGGGCAATATGTAAAACGGTTTATGGGTAATAGGGTTTTAATACATTATGGCGGAGGTTCTGTCATTCGTTCGGGTTTATTAGATAGGGTTAAGGCTTCTCTATCAGGGAAAGGAATTTTCTACATGGAACTTGGGGGAGTAGAACCTAATCCAAGAAGTGGTTTAGTATATAAAGGGATAGAGATATGTAAAAACAATCAGATAGATTTTATACTTGCAGTAGGCGGTGGCAGTACCATTGATTCAGCAAAAGCAATAGCGGCAGGTGCCAAATATGACGGGGATTTTTGGGATTTCTTTGAAGGAAAAGAAATCGAAGCGGCTATAAAGGTTGGTACTATTCTTACCATAGCAGCAGCTGGTAGTGAAGGATCTGGAGATACTGTTATTACAAAAGAAGAAGGAATGTTAAAAAGAGGTGCAGGAAGTGATATTTTAAGACCTGCGTTTTCTATTTTAAATCCTGAATTAACGACAACATTACCTCCATACCAAACAGCTTGTGGTGCTA
>JAEWHU010000393.1 GCA_023387635.1 Bacillota bacterium | reverse complement strand
GCAAACAGCCCATTATTTTATTTGCAGTCATTATCAAGACAACGTAACGGACAAAGGGCTGATTATATACGAAACCATAGACTAAACGCAATCATCAAGCATATGCGTCAAGATAAACCTGTTTCTGATATGGCCTTTGAATATGGCTATAATTCAAAGGAAAATTTCACCAGAGTATTCATATCAGAGCATCCTATCTTGCTGACCGAATACAAATCCGCATTGAATAGCCTGAAGTTATATAAAGCGTTCAGTTTTGAAATATCAGATTGAGGTGATATAGTGATGACAAGAGAAGATATTAATAAAGCCACCCGGCGTTTATATGAATTTTGCCAATATAACCGTTTGCCACAAACAGCGGCAGTTGGTTATAAAATCCTGTTCCATCTGCTGGACAAGTCCTATTACAATGAAGAACTCACTGCGCTTCGTCCGGCCTTCCTTGCCAGCGATATTGTGGAAGAGCTTTATCAGGAGCAGGACAGGTACGGCGGATGGGGCAAATTACAATCAAAGGATTATTCCACGAAAGACAAGTTCCCAACTTCGACGACAGCGATTAACCGTTGCCTTTACATCGGTCTGACAATAGAAGACCGTGATATACTGTTATTGGCTTATGAATATCTTGAGGATTTTTTGAAAGGAACAGCCCGTGAAAAATTCCGCAACACCAATGAAAGAGTAATTCCGTGGAATACAGCAACTATCTGTAATATGATTGAATCTATCAAACCTTATAATCAATTGTGTGACCGCACTTATGGCGAATGGCAGTATATCGCCAGACGCACTTTTGAAAGCGGTGAATATTCCTATGAACGGGAACGTGTCGCTCAGCATGAAGTGTTCTGTACACGGGAGGAACGGCTTGTCCCCATGCAGACAGAATTGCTTTTAAAACGTCGCGATCAGGTTTCCCCGGAGTTAGAGGACTCCATGCTCCGGCATTATGGCGAACACGCCTATCGTCACGGCTATTTTTGGTGGGAGACCCCAACGAAATTGCCTGAAAATTTCGTATACAACAAAACACGCCGATGGTTCGCTACCTTCAACTACATAAATCAATTTCGTGGTTCTGCTCTTTATCTTGCGGATTCCGTAAATTGGTTAATAGAAAATCAAAATGCCGACGGTTTATGGGACTGGGGAACACAGGTTAAAGACCCTTGGGGATATTTCAGTTATTTTTCTACAAATCGTAATTATAAATACAATCGTGTAGTGGATTGCACAATGGAAGTGCTTAATTTTCTTAAAACATACATTGACCACAATGAATAAAAATGCAAATTTATTAAAAAAAGAAGGAGGTTAAACATGGAAGAAATCATTAAAACCTACAAGCAAACAGTTCCTGCAATGCGTTTCATTGGTAAAAAATATAATGCGGCAGGCGGAGATTGGGGAAATTACGGCGAGTGGTTTGGAAACGACTGGTTTGGCATTATTGAAAAGGCGGCGGGTGGCGCAGAAACCGTCCATCAATTGTATGAAGACGGCGACGCATATATTAATATGCTACTTCGGGACAAAGATTCTAACCCACTGGAATTTTGGATAGGCATGTTTGTCGCGCTCGGCACCGAAGTACCAGATGGCTTCCTTTCAATGGATTTTCCTGCGCAGAACTTAGGCATATGTTGGATATATGGTAATGATATTCAATTTTATAAGATATTAGAGGAATGTAAGCAAAAAATCAAAGATGAAGGATTGGAACTTCATTATCAGAACGACGGTTCATATTGGGCACTTGAAAGGGATTGCTGCCCGCGTTACACCACTCCAGATGAAAAAGGCAACATCATAGCAGATTATTGCTTTTTCATTAAGTAAGAACAAGAGAAAAAAAATGGTCAATTTACAATGGTTAATACATATCAATATAAGCAGAGCCAAATTTTGTTCTGCTTAAAAACTATGTAACTATTCAGTAATGTATTGATTTATGATAAAAACTTAAAAAGAAACGAGGGAAGAATTGTGAAAAAAAGAGCTCTATTTTATATATTAAGCATTATAATTGGAATTGGGATATCAATAACGATGATAATGCATTCGGAGAAGAAGATTAATATATTAGAAGAACAGATTGATGAATATCAGAATATGCAAACAGAAATAAATTCAGTAAGCAAAGCATTACAAGAATCACTTGATGATGCTAATGAACGAAATAGGGTGTTAGAGACTCAAATTAAAGAAAGTGATGTTAAAATTGAAGTTATGGAACAGTACTATGGGGATTATCAAGGAAATTATGATTTTTCAGACATTATTAATAATAACCCTATTGATAAAGATTATCGGATTGAGTTTGATGAACTTCAAAAAAGCGGCAACTTCACAACATTGGCAATGGGTGCAATGGAAGGGAAGTATACCACAAAATGGGAAGACGAAGTAAATGCTGCTCTTACATATTTATATAAAACATTGAATGAGCAGGATAGTATAAACCTCAAACAGGCTCAGAATAGCTGGCAAATGTTTATGGATGATGATTATTACTTTGTCAGCGAAAAGTTCGTTTATACTGGCTATTTTGGTACTCAGGGTAAGGTGCAAATAGAAACTGTTAGATTACAAAGAACTAGGGAGCGAGCAATTGAGCTAATGGAGTATATTTTTAGTATGGAGAGAACCGCAGTAGATTTTGTATATGATAATTAAGAATGTAAAATTACTATATATATCAGACATTGGTAGTAAAATTATATCATTATAAGTTGAAAGAAATAGAAGAGAACAATCAATTGTAATAATATCCTTTTAGTGATATATTTATATACATATATTGTAAATGCTATGATATTTGTAGTTGGAAATCGATTGGTAGCTAGTTAAAATGGTGTTCAAATACCACAAATCTTATTACGCACTAGAAAGGAATATAATCATGGTGATTAGTG
>JAEWHU010000226.1 GCA_023387635.1 Bacillota bacterium | reverse complement strand
TTAACCCATTATCATACGGATAACCTGTAGACGGATTAAGAATATGATGATACAATTTAGAATCCTCAGTAAAGGAACGTTCATATATACCTGATGATACTACAGAAACATCCCTAAGTTCCATGGTAGCAACGATTTCATTTCTATCTGCAAAAGGTTTTTGTATTCCTATACGAAAGGGTTGCTTCTCTGTTTTACTACCAACACAAAGAACATTACCACCTAAATTAATCATAGCACTTGATACGCCCTCAGAAATTAAGTAATCTTTGATTCTATCTGCAATATAACCTTTGGCGATGGCACCTAGATCAATACCCATATTTTCTTTATGAAAAGTAACCACATTATCATTCACTTCTAGATTTTTATAATCTATATATCCTAAATTACTCTCAATAATCTCCTTATTTGGAACAAATGGTTCTGCACTTGTAAACTCCCACAGACTTGATATAGGTTCTATTGTAATGTCAAATTTACCACTAGATAAATCAGAATACTGTAGTCCATACTTTAATATGTCTTCTAGTTCATCTGAAACATAGTAAGAATCCTTAGTTCCTTCTTTCTTTTCTAATGTTCTATTATTTAATTTATATAATTCGCTAGTTTCTAATGTCCTACTATATATATTTTCATATTTATCACAAACAGCAAAAGCACCGTCTAATATCTCTTCTGACGTACTATCATATAAAGTAATGGTAACCATTGTATTTAATTTAAATGCTGTTTTTGATATAGGTTCTCCTTGATTACTTTGGCTATTACCCTTTTTACTACAACCAACCATCAATAAAATACATAAGTATATTGATATAACTAATAATCCTTTTCTAGTTTTGTTCATGATATCCTCTTTCTAAATTGTCAACTAGTTTGCAATTCCATCTAAACCACTATTATCATTGCTTTGTACTTTAACGATTACCTTATTTGGTAAGCATACTATTGTTTCTTCATTATGATTTATGGCTTTTGAATGTACACAAACTGCGTCTGGGCAACTTGCTTCTATAATATCAGCATACCCATTTTTTATCTGTAATAAGTTTGTCCCATTTATACCTTCAATTTCTACGGTTGTGTCCTTGTCTAATGGTAGTTCTTTGTAGACTTTACCATCTACTGTTACAACAACCATATCTCCTGTTTTTTGCGACGAATACATGTATAGTAAGCCAGCAGCCGCCAACACTAATATAACACCAATTAATATAACGTCATTTTTCTTCATATTCCCTCCATATGCCTGCTTTATAGGCACCTAATAAGTTAACAAAAAGCAATTTATTTAGCATAAAATATATTATACACTGTATTTTAAAATATACCAATAAATTTTCTCAAAAAAAGGACTTTGCAATTACAGCAAAGTCCTGTATATATTTATTTTAAGTGCTTAAGTGCTCAAACTCCAACTAAAACAAGTAAGTCCTCCGATTACACTTTCTTCCGTTCAGTATAAAGGTGGAGGACTTACTTATAAGATTACATTATTCAGTAAATAAAGCTGTTGATAAATATCTTTCACCTGTATCAGGTAGAATAACAACAATAGTTTTTCCTTCATTCTCTGGACGTTTTGCTAATTGAGATGCAGCCCATATTGCAGCACCTGAAGATATACCAACTAATAAACCTTCCTTCTTAGCAATTTCCTTACCTGTTGCAAAAGCATCTTCATTATCAACTGTAATAACTTCATCATAAATAGTTGTATTTAAGATTTCAGGTATAAATCCAGCACCGATTCCTTGGATTTTGTGTGGTCCTGGAGTACCTTTAGATAAAACTGGAGAAGCAGAAGGTTCTACTGCAACTACTTTAATATCTGGGTTTTTACTCTTTAAATATTCGCCAGCACCTGTAATGGTTCCACCTGTACCAATACCAGATACGAATATATCAACTTTACCATCTGTGTCTTCCCAAATTTCTGGACCTGTTGTGTTTCTATGAACTTCTGGATTAGCGGCATTAACGAATTGACCTGGGATATAGGAGTTTGGTATCTCTTTGCTTAGTTCTTCAGCCTTTGCAATAGCACCTTTCATACCTTTTGCACCTTCTGTTAATACCAATTCTGCACCATAACCTTTTAATAGATTTCTACGCTCAACACTCATGGTTTCAGGCATTGTTATAATAATCTTATATCCTCTTGCAGCTGCTACAGCAGATAATCCAATTCCTGTATTACCACTTGTTGGTTCGATAATTGTTGCACCTGGTTTTATTAATCCTTTTGCCTCTGCATCATCAATCATTGCCTTTGCAATTCTATCTTTAACACTTCCAGCTGGGTTAAAATATTCTAGTTTCGCTACTAACTTAGCTTTTAAATCATTCGCCTTTTCATAGTTGGATAATTCTAATAAAGGTGTTTTTCCTATTAAGTCTGTAATACTCTTTGCTACGTTTCCCATAATCCTACACTCCTTTTTTAAATTGTATTTATACACTTTAAGATTTTTCTATCTTTTATTCCGTTTGTATGTTATAAACACAATTTACCATATTCAAATTCATTTGTCAACAAATATTTTTAATTCATATAGGATTAGTATGAATAGTTAATTGTGTATTACTCTAGCTTGAAATCTCAGTGGTAATTCCACTTTTATATAGGTGTCATAACCTTCTTCTCTATACTCAAATATGAATTTTTCATCTTTAATAATTGATTCTAATGGAATGTTAAATACATAGTTCTTTACTATCTCCAGTGTACTATACTCTATGTTTCCTCCATTTATGCTACGAACTAGGTTTTCCGATAAATTAAGATCCTTTAATGATATTTTATCTACCAAACTACCACTTATCTCCTGGCGCTTAATTATTATTGTACCTTCTATAGCATTATTATTTATATGGATGATGTTGGAATAAACATTAAAATCACTTATTTCTGTTGGTATTAATTCATATGCCTTACTAGGAATTAAAAAATTCTTTGTCCCTATACCAATCGAAGCTTCTTTATTACTAACTCGAAAGTAAGGCTCTTTATTAACAGCCTGAAAGGAAATGACCCCAATCTTTATAAACTCATCAAGCATTTCTTCCTCTAATCCTAATATTTCATTATCTTTAAGCGCTGCTCCAGTATACTTACCTTTATAATCAATACGTAGAGCACTGTTTCCATCCAATAGATGCCGCATATCAATTGCTTCCATGCAATCGATAATTAATTCATTTTTGTTTATATCCTTATACGAATCTATTTCATAAGAAGAATAAATTCCTTCCCTTTGCATTTTCATATTATTATCTTCTGATAGTCCCCTAACCTCCGTTATCTTATATTCATACTCCTCCACAAATTCAAATGAACTTAAACTAGATTTCAAAACCTTATCTGTTGGATACGCTATAGCAGTTAACTTAACATTTAATCCATATAGTAATATACATATGCTAAATAAGAGCATAGTAAAACTGAATAACCTTTTTTGATACGACATAAACTCCTCCTCACAAAACCCCTTAAATGCTTGTACAATAAGATATAATATGTGGTTATTATATCTTATCAACATATGCTATTCAAATATTTTGGGTTATAATCGTTCGACTTAAAAGTTTCTACCACAGTCAAAATGTAAGAAGTTTCTACGTAATAGTTTACAATAATATAAAAAAAATAAAGTCATAAAAAGAATACAATAATATCTTGTACTTTTATGACTATCATTTCTTGTTTCATAATATATCTTTTACTAACTAAAAGAGTTCTCATCTAATACAATGGTAAAAGGGCCATCGTTTATTAAACTAACTTCCATATCAGCGCCAAACTCTCCGCCTTCTACTTTATGAATTCTTTTTCTACATTCCTCTAGAAAATAATCATATAGCTCTTTTCCCAATTCTTGGCCCCCTGCCATTAAAAAGTTAGGTCTATTTCCTTTTTTACAATCTGCATATAGTGTAAATTGAGAAACTGCTAAAATTTCACCATCTACATCTCCTAGTGAAAGATTGGTTTTTCCTTCACTATCTGCAAATATTCTCATTTTAATTATTTTATCAAGGTATTTGTCCACTACTTCCTTGGTATCTTCTTTTCCAATTCCAATCAATAGCAAAAAACCTTTTTCAATACTGCCAATCACTTTATTGTCCACTGTTACTGATGCTCGTTTTACTCTTTGAATTACAACCTTCATGCCAAACCTGCCTTTATAAAATTTTAACTGATAACTTGATAATACCCTAAATAATGTGTTTAATTACCTATTTTCTATGAAAAGAAAATACAATTTCACCAGCTGCTTTCTCTTTCGGATTTACTATATTAAGCCCTGATTCCTTTACAAACCCCATATTATAAAGGTTTACTGAGTCTGTAGAACATGTCTGATTTTCAATACAAAAGAAATTCATATCAGGAGTATATACAACCATGTGGGAAAAATCTCTCGTACTATCTAACTCAATTTGCAAATCATTATAGTTTATGATTGCATTAGGTGAATATTCAATCTCAGTAAATACATGATCTATAGACAAATCCCTAATATTTCTTCCACTACGCATATCCATATCACTTTGACTAACATCAATTAATATACCAGTAGGTAGTTTCTCTTCCGTCATTTCCATTACTTTGTTTGCTTTTACAGTGATGTTCACATCTTCCTTATTCTTCTCAAAAAATGGATGAACCCCAAAGCCATAGGGTAGTGGCTTATCCCCTTTATTATGTACCTCATATCTATAATGTAAACTATTGTCCTTTACTTCAATACGAATGGTTAAATCACTTATGTATGGAAATAAACTATATATATAGTCATCTTTGTTAATTACAAATCTGCCTTCAATAAAAACCTTATCACTTTCTTCCCCAAAATTAACTACTTCAAACACTTGAGATTTAGCAAAACCATGTGTTTTTGTATGATGGGTAATTCCATTAAACTCATAACTCATATTTTTTGTTCTATTAGGGGTAGGGTACAAAATAGGAATCCCATGAGTCATATTAAGTTTACACCTTTCCTCATTATATCTTACTACTACTCTTTCCCCATATTCTAATTGATAAATAGTCATTCCATCTTCAGGGGATACCCATAATTTAAGTTCCCCGAAACATAAATGATACATAAACTTACCGCAAAATATACCTTCTTTTATCATGTTCATACACATCTCTCTAATTTACATAATATTTAAACGACCTCTTTGGGCTTATTCATTTTTTAAACGACCTTTTTTATAACTAAAAAGGCCGAATTATATACTCTAATTATAGCACAAATTCATTAAATTTACATTTATTAAAATTTCCTTAATATTAGATAAATCTTATTGTAGTTAGGGTTTCTTTATGCTATAATGCCCGATATTATGTAGTAAATCGTAATATATAATTATCGAATTGGACAGACTATAATAAAAGTTGTTTTACGCAAGGAAAGGTTGATTATTTTGAAGGATTTGTACCACAAGTATAAACATGCATGGGTTTTTTCTTACTTTATACTCTATATTGTTTGGTTTTATATTTTAGAGCGAACAGTAGTTACAGATTACTATCCAATCTACACCAAATTAGATGATTATATTCCTTTTAATGAATGGTTTGTCATCCCATATGTTTTATGGTTCGGATATATATTCATAACAATTGCATTTTTGTTTTTTAATTCTAAAGATGAATTTTATAAATGCTGTGCCTTTTTATTTATAGGTATGACCATTTGTTTAATCATATATACTATTTGGCCAAATGGACAAAATTTGCGTCCTGATTTATCTACTCTAGGAAGAGATAACATATTTGTGCGCATGGTTAATTTGATTTATACACAAGATACTTCCACCAATGTGTTTCCAAGCATTCATGTGTTCAATTCCATTGGTGCACATATAGCTATTAGTAGGAATAAGACACTAAGAAGTTATAAATGGATCGTTCCATCCTCTTTTGTTTTAATGGTGTTAATCTCCTTATCAACTGTGTTTCTAAAACAACATTCTGTATTAGACGGTTTTGCATCAATTGCACTAAGCATTATCATGTATATATTAGTATATGGTATAGCAGACATGAAAACTAAACATGAACAAAAAGATAATTCTTTAATTCTTGATAAATAAAAAATATATGGTTTCACTATGAAGTGAAACCATATATTTTTTTTGATATTTTATAGCCTATGGTTACTATTTTACGCCCTATTCTTCCTGGTAAATTCATGGATTTACCTAATAGTTTTGATTTGATTTCTTTATATAACCTCTTATCCCTTGTCTCTAGATACCTCCAAAGCTCATCTTTCTTTCTTAGACTTTCTTCAGTATCCTCTTTAATTAAATATACAGATGATATGGTCATCATCATACATAGATATTTTATCATATATTTGCGTAATTTTTTATGCTTTATTTGAAATACATCGTGACTATCAATCATTATTTTTGTTATTTTTATTTGTTGATCAATACGCTTTATCATGTTCTTCTCATTTACTGATTGATCATCTCTACCAATAAAATAACGATATAAGTTTTCATCCATATAAAACATTGTTTTTACATATGGAAGGGGTTGATAAACAAAAATATTATCCACATAGAACGTATGCTTAGGAAGTTTTAATCCACAATCTTTCAAAAGTTTTGTACGGTAAATTGCTGAATGCATAATTAAGTATTGACTCTGTTTAAAAAACTTAATATCGTCCCATGTAAATACCTTTAAAACAGGTAACGCCGTTTTATAATCCATCACTCTTCTTTTATTAAGATTAGGTCTTTCATATACATAATTAGCTAAAAACAAATCAACAGTTTGTCCATCTTTAATTAATTCTTTTAACCTACGTAATACATTAAGCAAAGCATCTTCGTCTACCCAATCATCACTATCAACCACTTTAAAGTATAATCCTGTTGCATGGGATAAACCTGTATTAACAGCCGAACCATGTCCACCATTCTCTTGACTTATTGCACTTACTATACTCGGGTATTTAGAGGCATATTCATTTGCTATTTTACTAGTATCATCTTTAGAACCATCGTCTACGATTATAATCTCTACATCTTCCCCGCCAACTAATAAAGTTTCTATTGCATGACTCATGTAAGCAGCTGAATTATAACATGGTATTGCCACACTTAATAGTTTCACCCTTATTTATCTCCTTCCTATTCTTATACTACTTTAGGTTTTCTGGATTTAAGCATTCAAGTTCTGGTACTACAAAAACACCATCTTTACGGATTAATACATCATCAAAATATATTTCTCCTCCACCGTATTCAGGAGTTTGAATACATACTAAATCCCAATGAATTGCAGATACATTTCCATTTGGAGCATCATCATAGCAATTACCTGGAGTAAAGTGGAATGAACCCATAATTTTTTCATCAAATAAAGTATCTTTCATCGGTTTAAGAATATATGGATTTACTCCAATAGCAAATTCTCCAACATATCTTGCACCTTCATCTGTATTAAATACATGATTAATTCTTTCAGTATCGTTAGCAGTTGCTTCTATAATTTTACCATCTTTAAACGTAAGTTTGATGTTTTCATAAGTAAATCCCTGATATACTGCTGGTGTATTATAAGATAGGGTTCCATTAACAGAATCTCTAACAGGTGCAGTAAATACTTCGCCATCTGGTATATTGCATTGGCCAGAACATGGTATCGCTGGAATATCTTTAATAGAAAATGATAAATCAGTTCCAGGTCCTACAATTCTTACCTTATCGGTACGATTCATATATTCAACAAGACTCTCCATTGCTTTACCCATTTTGGAATAATCTAAATTACAAACATTAAAATAGAAATCGCTAAATCCATCTAAACTTGAATTAGCAAGTTGTGCCATTGCATTGTTTGGATATCTTAAAACCACCCATCTTGTCTTTTTAACTCTAATGTCGTGATGAACTGGTGTAGAATAATATTTTTCATATATCTCCATTTTTTCAGCTGGAACATCGGATAATTCTGTTACATTATCTGTTCCACGTATACCTACGTAGCAATCCATAGAATCCATTTCTTTCGCATCAACTTCACCCATTAATTGAATTTGCTCTTTTGTGCAATTAAGTAAAACTTCTCGTTGCATTCTTTGATCTGTATAGTGTGGGAATGGTAGTCCCCCTGCTAAATATACTTCTTTTACTATTTGTTTTGCTAATTCCTTTGTTGAATCTCCAATATAGTGAACATAAACTTTATCTCCACTTTTTACATTCATAGAATAATTAACTAATCCTTTTGCTAAAACTTTTATTCTTTCATCCATATATATATCTCCTTTTACCTTGTATTTGAATTGTAACTAAAGAATATATTCCCTGCATCTTTGAACATTGCAGTAGCATCCTTTAATCCTATTTTCATTGTTCTTCTTAATTCTGGATCAATTACAGTAATATTAAAAGCATCATATCCTATAATTAATACTGCATCCTTACTGTTTTTCATACCAATCACAGGCCTTCTTATCCCAACATAATATAACATTTCATCTAAATTTGCACCTGTAAGATTTATCAATGAATCCCCAAAGTATTTACTTAAGTATTCACTTATATTAGTATCCATAAACTCATTGTTTTCTTTAATTATATCACCATACTGATAATTAATCATCATATCAGATACAGCCTTAAGACTATTTACAGACCCACTTGTATAAATTGGTGAAATCCCACTTATTTCAATGGTGTTACTTCTTAATTTTCTTTCCCACACAACTTGTCCCTTTTTATCCAAAACAGTACCTACGGAACTATTTGCCATGGTAACCGCTTCTCCTAAATTATCAAAGATGCCTTTTACTTTGCCGTATGCATAAACAATGTATTCTCCAAGTACAACGTCTTCCTCTTCTAATCTTAGAGTAGTATCCTTTGCTATAATGGTATTCACTGTAGTTGATACTTTAGGTTTTTCAAGGACATAATTTTTAGGTAGATAAATATATACTTCTGTTTTCATTTTATCTGTTACTCTTGTACTTGTATCAATAATTTTAATCTTATCAGTTGCTATGTTTAATATATTATCAGGTGTAGTT
>JAEWHU010000186.1 GCA_023387635.1 Bacillota bacterium | reverse complement strand
CTTTATGGCAGTGGAGGATACTAAAGCAAAGGTAATATGGGGTGTTTCTCTTGGTTGCTCTTCCTCTTGGCAAATGGAATTATATCGTAGGGATGAAGGTGTTCACATGTCTGGTGGTATAGCAGATAGAGAGTTTGGTCACTGGATGAAAAATATCAGTCCAGATGAGACATTCGTAACACCAACTGCATACGTAACAGTAGCTAGTTACTCCAATCCAATGGATGTAACCAATGAGGAACTGGGTGATGATAGTTATTGTAATGATTATTCTGTAGATTTAGTAAGTCAAAGATTAACCAGTGCCTTAGATAAAATCGTTGAAGATGGTCCAGTAGAAGAAAGGGAACTTCCAATCTTATTTAATGAATATTGTACTACTTGGGGATGTCCATCACATGAAAATATCGAAAAAATAGTATCATTTGTTAAAGGAAAAGGAATATCTTATTTTGTAATTGACTGTGGATGGTATAAGCCAGAAGATGGTCCATGGTATAATAGTATGGGAGATTATGAAATATCACCAGTATTATTTCCTGACGGCCTAGATAAAACGGTATCACTTATAAAAGATGCTGGATTAAAACCTGGCATATGGTTTGAAATTGAAAATGTTGCAAATTTAGCAAAAGCTTATAATAAGGAAGAATATTTATTAAAAAGGGATGGTTATGTATTAACTACAGATAATCGAAGATTTTGGGATATGACGAATCCTTATGTGAACCAATATCTAACAGAAAAAGTTATTAATACATTAAGAGATTACAAATTTGAATATATGAAAATAGATTATAATGACACCATTGGCCTTGGATGTGATGGTTATGAGTCATTAGGTGAAGGTCTTAGACAAGTAATTGAAGGCTCTATCTCTTTTATTGAAAAAGTAAAGGAAGAAGTGCCAGGGATAATTCTTGAAAATTGTGCATCTGGTGGACATAGATTAGAGCCTAGAATGATGGGACTTATGAGTATGGCGTCATTTTCAGATGCACATGAATGTGAAGAAATACCAATAATAGCTGCGAATCTTCATAGATTAATATTACCAAGACAAAGTCAAATTTGGGCAGTTATTCATAAAGAAGATTCAGCAAAGAGAATTGCGTATTCTTTGATCAATACATTTCTTGGACGTATGTGTTTATCGGGTGACGTATTAGAACTTACTCCTGAACAATGGGAAGTGATTGATAGTGGAATATCCTTCTATAAAGAAGTAGCGCCGATTATAAAAAATGGTTTTACGTATCGTTATGGAAGTAAAATAACCAGTGAAAGGCATCCAAAAGGCTACCAAGCCGTAGTTCGTGTAGGAAGTGCAGGAACCTTAATTACAATACATACTTTCCTAGGTGAACTACCTGAATATATAAAAATATTATTACCAAAAGACAGTCATAGAGAAATAGAAGCAATCTATTCTGATTCATTAGCACAGGTTGAAATTGTAGATAATGTTTTATGTTATAAAACAAGTAAAAATATGCAGGGTGTTGCAATACATCTATCCTAGACTGCAAATTTAGCGGTGAACCATTATTCATTGACAAGGGAAATTAGGTATTATATAATAAACCAAGTAATAAATGGTCAAAACCAGCTGTGGAAACAATTTATTTGATAGCTAATAAGTTGTTATCGATAAAATCCCATCCAGAGTTATTTTGGATGGGATTTTATGATATATTTTATGGCATATTCAAATTGTGTTTTGGCATTTAAGTTTATGAGGTTACTTATGTTAGTGAACTTCATATAATTAATGAAGAATGGTATATGAATAATAATAACGTGGAGGAGTTCCTATGAATTTAAAGTTTTTACTTGATAGATTAGATTATACCTGTGTACAAGGTAATATAGAACAAGAGATTACAACACTGACTTATGATTCAAGAACCGTAGTATCTGGTTCTGTTTTTGTGTGTATAGCAGGTAATGTTTTTGATGGTCATGATTATATTGATGAAGTTGTAAAAAAAGGAGCTACAGTAGTTATTGTTCAAAAAGAAGTTGCCGCACCTAGTGGAGTAACAGTAATAAAAGTTGCTGATACACGTGTAGCACTTGCTTTTACATCTGCAGCTTACTTTGGATATCCAGCAGAAGAATTAAAGACCATAGGTATTACTGGAACAAAAGGGAAAACTACCACAACTTATATGGTTCGCTCCATATTAGAAAGTGCAGGAATTAAAACAGGACTTATTGGTACCATAGAAATTATAACACCAAATGAAGTGATTCCAGCAAGTCACACAACCCCAGAGTCCTATCAATTACAAGAATATCTACGTAAAATGGTGGATGCTGGCTGTGAATGTGTTGTTATGGAGGTTTCTTCACAAGGTTTAATGATGAATAGAGTTGCCGGATTTACGTTTGATTATGGAATCTTTACGAATATTGAACCTGATCATATTGGACCTGGCGAGCATACAGATTTTGAAGATTATATGAAGTGTAAAGGTTTATTGTTTCAAAAATGTAAAATTGGTATATTAAATGCAGACGATACACATATAACAAAAGTATTAGAAGGTCATACTTGCAAGGTGGAAACATTTGGAATGTCGGAAGATGCAAATCTTCGTGCCGTAGATGTTGATCTTCATAATACTTCTGGTGAATTAGGCGTTAAATATAAAGTAGTAAGTAAAGAGGATGAAAGTGACGTAAACTTTGAAGTAATGATTAAAGTTCCAGGTGCATTTACTGTATATAACTCACTTACAGCCATTGCAATATGTAGACATTTTAATATTCCTACGGATGTGATAAAAAAAGCATTACTTACAGTAAAGGTTAAGGGAAGAGTAGAACCTGTTAAAATATCAGAGAAGTTTTCTTTAATGATAGACTATGCCCATAATGCCATGAGTTTAAAAAGTCTTCTAACTACACTAAGAGAATACAATCCTACTAGATTAGTATGCTTATTTGGATGCGGTGGAAATAGATCTAAACTTCGAAGATTTGAAATGGGTGAGATTTCATCAACATATGCTGATCTTACTGTAGTTACTTCCGATAATCCAAGAAATGAAGAGCCAATAGATATAATAAATGATATTATAACAGGCGTAAAAAAAGCAGATGGAGAATACATTTCAATTGTAGATAGAAAAGAAGCTATAAAATATTGCATTAAAAATGCAAAAGAAGGCGATTTAATCGTTCTTGCCGGAAAAGGGCATGAAGACTATCAAGAAATTAAAGGTGTTAAATATAAAATGGATGAAAGAGACCTTATAAAAGAAGTTCTAGCAGAACTAAAAGAAGAAGGTTTCAGGGTAATTTAATAATAGAATATTGAGATTAAGGTGTCAAAAGTCTATCTACAAATATCTCTATGAATATTAATGTAATCATATTCATTCGATAATCAAATAAGACTTTTGACATCGGGTACTAAATAGAATAAAAACAAAGTAATATAAAGGCAGGTATTGTATGGAACCATTAAGTATAAGAGAAATAGCAGATGCAGTAGGTGGAAGTGTTGTTTTTGGTAATGAAGATGTAATGATAAGTTATGTAAATACTAATTCAAAGGAAGAAGTTAAAGATTCTTTGTTTGTTCCTATTATTGGAGAGCGAGTGGATGGTCATGACTTTATAGAAGATGCTTTTAAAAATGGTGCTAGTGCCTGTTTTATTAGCAAAGACATTCCTTACCAAAAAGAATATACCTATATTAAAGTAGAGGATACTTTAAAAGCACTTCAAATGCTTGGTGCTTATTATCGCAATAAGTTTGACATACCTGTCATTGGTATTACTGGGAGCGTTGGAAAAACTACAACAAAGGAAATGGTATCTTGTGCTCTTGAAACAAAATACAAGGTATTAAAAACCATCGGTAATATGAACAGCCAAGTTGGTCTACCACTTATGATGTTTCATATGAATAAAGAACATGAAATCGCTGTGATTGAGATGGGGATGAGTGAACCAGGTGAAATGGAGCGCTTAACAAAAATTGCAAGACCAGAAGTTGCTATTATAACTAATATTGGTGTTTCCCATATTGCACAGTTAAAAACGAAGGAAAATATTAGAAAAGAAAAATCTAATATAATAAATGCTTTTCATGAGAACTCTGTACTATATTTAAATGGGGATGATATCTTATTAAAAGAACTGTATAATGAAAATATTTTTGCAAATTACAATAAAAATTCACAAAGTTATGATATAATCGATTTAGAAGACATAACTAGAGAAAAGTTATTACAAGGTAAAACAGTTGCATTCGGATTAAATGATGAATGTGAATATAGAGCAGAAAATATTAGAACGATTGATGGTAAGATGTATTTTACCTTAATTGTAGATAAAAAAGATTCAACTGCGAAGAATAAAACACCAAATAACACCCATGTAATAAAAGAAGAAATAAAATTATCTGTTCTTGGAATGCATAATGTATATAATGCATTAGTTGCACTTGCAGTAGCGAATCATTTTGGAATACCAACATCTGTTGCGAAAGTAGGATTAGAAACCTACAGTCCCATCTCAATGAGAGGACAAATAAAAAAAGTGAATGACATTACTTTTATAGATGATTCTTATAATGCAAGCCCTGATTCAATGAAAAGTGGGATTGGAGTACTACTTGCATTAGAAAATGTAAAAAGAAGAATTGCAGTTCTAGCAGATATTAAAGAGCTTGGGGAAGTTTCACAGGAGTGCCATTATGAAGTTGGAGTATATATTTCAGCAGAGGCGGTGGATGAAGTAGTAACTATTGGAGAAGAAGCTAATTATATAGCAAAAGGTGTTGTAGATAATAATAAATTAATTAAAGTGGTATGCTTTAGTAATAACGAAGAGGCAATTGATTATTTAAAAACCGAATTAATAGAAGGTGACGGAGTCTTAGTGAAAGGTTCTAATTCTATGAGAACATTTGAGATAGTTAAAGCATTCTGTGAATCATAAACCTGAATAGACAAAGGATTAAGAAAGGTAGGTAGATTGATATGTCAAGACAATATGCAGATATTATAGTAGACATTTCACATGAAAATTTAGATAAAACATACCAATACTACATACCAGTAGAACTTTTTGAGGCAGCAGTTGTAGGGGCGAAAGTTTTAGTGCCTTTTGGTAAAGGGAACAGATTAATAGCAGGTTATATTGTTTCTATTACAGATAAGCCTAAGTGGAAAGAAAATTTAATTAAGCCTATTCATGAAATTGTAAATGATGCTTTAATTATAGAAAGCCAACTAATTCATTTAGCCTATTATATTAAAGAGACCTTTGGTTCTACTATGAACGATGCCCTAAAGACAGTGATTCCAGTAAAGAAGACCGTTAAAACAAAAGAAGAAAGGTCTGTTCTGCTATTGTTAGATACAAAAGAAGTAGAAGAATATTTGGATACATTTAAAAGGAAAAATAATAGGGCAAGAGTACGTTTGTTAGAAGAATTGCTAGAGCAAAGAGTTCTTGATTATGATATAGTTATTAACAAATTAAATATTAGCAGGCAGACAATTAAGGATCTAGAGGGTCTTGGTATTATTCGCACCCAGACAAAAAGGTTATACCGAAATCCAATTAAAAGTAATGAGTCTAGTAAAAGAGTACTAGAATTAACACCAAAGCAAAAAGAGATTTCTGATAGTATTATTTATGATTATGAGAATGGTATACGTAAAACATATCTAATACATGGTGTTACTGGAAGTGGTAAGACAGAAGTATATTTAGAAATTATAGAAGCCGTGATTAAAGAAGGAAAGCAAGTAATAATGTTAATTCCTGAAATCGCTTTAACATATCAAACGGTAATAAGATTTTATAATCGTTTTGGTGATAGAATATCTATATTAAATTCTAGATTATCAAATGGTGAACGATATGATCAATATGAGAGAGCTAAAAATGGTGAGATAGATATTATGATAGGACCACGATCAGCACTCTTTACACCATTTATGAATTTAGGGCTCATTATTATGGATGAAGAACATGAAGGTAGTTATAAAAGTGAAAGCCCACCGAAATATCATGCAAGAGAAGTGGCTATAAAAAGAGCTAGTTTAACAGGAGCAAGTGTGATATTAGGTTCAGCAACTCCTTCCATTGAATCCTACAAAAATGCCATTGAAGGCAATTATAAATTATATACTTTACCAAGTCGTGTTGGTACAAGAAAAATGCCAAAGATATGGATTGAAGATTTAAGAGAAGAGTTAAAGAAGAGGAACAAATCCATTTTTAGTACCCGTTTAAAAGAACTCATGGAGGATAGACTTAGAAAAAATGAGCAGATAATGCTGTTTATTAATAGAAGAGGCTATGCAGGTTTTGTATCTTGCAGAAGTTGTGGTCATGTAATGAAATGTAAACATTGTGATATATCTTTGACTGCTCACAATAATGGTTTTTTAGTGTGTCATTACTGTGGATATGAAGAAGCTACGCCAAGGACATGTCCAACATGTGGGTCAAAATATATTGCGGCTTTTGGGACTGGAACTCAAAAGGTTGAGGAAATGGTGAAAAAAGAATTCCCGAATGCAAGAGTGCTTCGTATGGATACAGACACAACAAAAGCTAAGGATGGACATGAAAAAATATTATCTGCTTTTGCTAATGGGGAAGCAGATGTTTTAGTAGGAACTCAAATGATTGTAAAGGGACATGATTTCCCTAAAGTTACCTTAGTAGGTATATTAGCAGCAGATTTATCTTTATATGCCTCTGATTATAGAGCGTCAGAGAGAACCTATCAATTACTAGCGCAAGCTTCTGGAAGAGCTGGTAGAGGGGATGTAGAAGGCGAAGTAGTAATACAAACCTATCAACCAGAGCATTATAGTATTATTGCCGCAAGTAAAGATGATTATTTCATGTTCTATAAACAAGAAATGAATTATAGAAAACTATTAATGTATCCACCGGCAGCTCATATCCTTGCTATCTTGATTGCAACAAAAGATGAAGAGAAAGGGGTATTTGTTTCAAGATTACTTGAAGGGGCAATAAAAGACTGGATAAATAGAGAAGGAATAGAAGAAGAAACCAAGATTGTAGGACCTTCAAAAGCGTATCTCTATAAAGCCAATGATATATACCGTTATATGATATATATAAAACAGGAAGATTATAAAAGTCTTATATTTGTGAAAGATTATCTAGAAGGCTTTGTAAATTATTCAGAACATTTTAAAAATGTAATAATTCAATATGATTTTAATCCAATGAGCGGTTATTAAATAAATAAAGATAAATACAGTGAATAGAAAGGAAATATAAAATGGCGATAAGAAATATTAGGTTAATTGGAGATAATATATTAAATAAAAGAGCAAAAGAAATAACAGAGGTTAATGAAAAAATAATTGATTTAATAAATGATATGTTAGATACCATGTATGATGCAAATGGAGTTGGTTTAGCGGCTCCTCAAGTAGGAATATTAAAACGTTTAGTTGTAATTGATGTATCGCCAGAAGGTGATAGTCCAATTATTTTAATTAATCCTGAAATAATAGAAACAAGCGGTGAACAAACAGGCGAAGAAGGTTGTCTTAGCGTTCCAGGTAAATCAGGTATTGTCAAAAGACCAAATTATGCTAAAGTAAAAGCATTTGATGTTAATATGGAAGAATTCATCGTAGAAGGCACTGAACTATTAGCAAGAGCTCTATGCCATGAAATAGATCATCTAAATGGAGAATTATACGTAGATAAAGTGATTGGTGAAATTCACGACGTAGAATATGAAGAAGATTAAATAATCTTGATTAAATATCTATATTATTAAAGTTTTAGTACCATTTAAGAAAAGAGGTAACAATGAGAATAGTATATATGGGAACACCGGATATTGCTAGTGCAATATTAAAAGATTTAATAAATTCAAGGCATGATATAATTGCCGTTGTAACGCAACCAGATAAACCAAAAGGTAGAGGGGGAAAAGTACAATATACTCCTGTTAAAGAAGTTGCATTAGAGCATAATATTGCAGTATATCAGCCGATTAAAGTAAGAGAAGAAGGATTTTTAGAAATTCTAAAAGATTTGAATCCAGATATTATTGTAGTTGCAGCCTTTGGACAAATACTGCCACAGAGTTTACTTGATATACCAAAACTTGCGTGTATTTGTGTTCATGCATCTCTACTTCCAAAATACCGTGGAGCTGCTCCAATTCAATGGTCTATTATTGATGGAGAAGAAAAAACTGGTATTACAATAATCCACATGGATGCTGGGATAGATACTGGCGACATGATTATGAGGGAAGAAGTCATTATTGATAAAAAGGAGACCGCCGGGACATTACATGAAAAGTTAGCAGTTTGTGGTGGTTCTTTATTACTAAAAGCTTTAGACGCCATTGAAGATGGAAATTGCCCTCGTGAAAAACAAGATGATAGTAAAGCAAATTATGTAAAAGTACTAACAAAAGAATTTGGTCATATTGATTTTAGTAAATCAGCAGTAGAAATAGAACGCCTAATAAGAGGTTTAAACCCATGGCCAAGTGCATATGGTTTCTTAGAGGGTAAGACACTTAAAATCTGGGACGCAGATGTTGTGAGTGAAGATATAAGTGGAGAAGTTGGTGAAATTGTTGGAGTAACAAAAGATTCTATATTAGTACAAACTGGTAAGGACCTATTAGCAATTAAAGAATTACAATTAGAAGGTAAAAAACGTATGCCATGTGATGCTTTCTTACGTGGATATCATATAGAAGTAGGAACAAAGATTAATTAACCTTATAAGTAAGTCCTCCGCTAAGCGGAGGATTGGACTTACTTTCAAGTTACTAGTAGTTAAATACATGAAATAAAGGAGGTTTTCGTATGTTTTGGTATTATGACCCAACGTATATATTAGTTATTATAGGTGCTCTTTTGTGCTTAATTGCTTCGGCCAGAGTTAACTCTACTTATGCAAAGTATCAAAAAGTAAGAAGTTTGTCTGGAATGACAGGTGCACAAGCAGCAGAAAAAATATTACAGTATTCGGGAATCTATGATGTTAGAATAGCCAGAGTAAGTGGTAATTTAACAGATCATTATGATCCAAGAAGCAAGGTTTTAAATCTGTCCGATGCAGTATATAATAATAGCTCGGTTGCGGCTATTGGTGTTGCGGCTCATGAATGTGGTCATGCCATTCAAGATAATAAAGGTTATGCAGCTTTAAGATTACGCGCTGCATTAGTACCAGTTGCTAATTTTGGTGCTACAATTTCATGGCCTATTATTATACTTGGTGTAGTATTTAGTTATTCTCAAACATTAATTAATATTGGTATTTTATTATTTGCATCTGTAGTTATATTTCAATTAGTTACACTTCCAGTAGAATTTAATGCTTCTAGAAGAGCTGTTAACGTACTAAATGAATCGGGAATACTTTATGATGAAGAGATTAAATATACAAAAAAAGTATTAGGTGCAGCGGCACTTACTTATGTAGCCGGCGCAGCATCCGTTATACTTCAATTGTTAAGACTTGTATTACTATTTGGAGGCAGGGATCGTGACTAAAAATGAAAATGGGACTAAGTTACCCAGAGAGATAGCTCTTGATATTGTTATGGAGATTACTGTAGGGGGTAATTTTTCTCATAAAGTTTTAAAAAGAACCTTAGGAGAATATCAGTACCTAGAAAAGTATGATAGAGCTTTTATTACAAGATTATGTGATGGCACCATTGAAAGACTAATTACCCTAGATTATATTATTAATCAATATTCTAAAGTAAAAGTGAATAAGATGAAGCCACTTATTCGTAATCTGTTAAGAATCAGTGTATATCAAATAAAATATATGGACAATGTTCCTGATTCTGCAATCTGTAATGAAGCTGTAAAACTAGCGAAAAAAAGAGGATTTACAAATTTAAGTGGTTTTGTAAATGGTGTATTACGTAATATAATAAGAGAACCAGAAAAAGCAGTTCTTCCAGATGATTTAAGTATTCTGTATTCAGTACCAGAGTGGTTAGTAAAGGAACTTCTAACACAATATGATTATGAGACAGTGAAAAACATATTTGAGGCTTCATTCAATGAATCAGAAACTTCAATCCGTATAGATACAAATAAGGTTTCAATTGAAGTACTTCGTGAAAAGCTTAAGAAACAAAACATAACGGTAAAGGATGGGAATTATCTACCTTATGCGTTTAGAATATCAAACTATAATTATCTTTCTGATGTAGAGGCATTTATGAAAGGTTATATTCAGGTGCAAGATGAAAGTTCAATGCTAGTGGGTCAAATATCTGGAGTAAGAGAAGATGATTATGTAATAGATGTTTGCGCGGCACCTGGTGGCAAATCTCTTCATATAGCAAGTTTATTAAATGGTACAGGTCATGTAAGTTCTAGAGATGTCTCAGAATTTAAAATTAACCTAATAAAAGATAACATAAGTCGACTGGGATATAAGAATATATCTACTATAGTTTGGGATGCATTAACCCTTCATGAAGAAAGTATAGAAAGAGCAGATATTGTGATTGCAGATGTACCATGTTCTGGACTTGGGGTAATTGGGAAGAAACCAGATATAAAATATAATATGACAAAAGAAAAATTAGATAGTTTAGTGTTACTCCAACAAGATATCTTAAAAGTGATAAGTGGATATGTAAAAAAAGGTGGAATTTTAATCTATAGTACATGTACTATAAATCAGGCGGAAAATATAAGGAATTTAGAATGGTTTTTAGAATCCTATGATTTTGCTTTAGAATGTATAGATGAGTATCTTCCAGAAGCATTACAATGTGAAAGTACCAAAAAAGGATATCTACAATTGATTCCAGGAATTCATAATACGGACGGTTTCTTTATTGCAAGGCTAAGAAGGAATTCCTAGAAAATTGATATTAGAAAAGAGAAAACAGCAGTTTCACAGACAAGTCTGTGATATGCAATGGGTGTAAATATGACAAAAATAGACTTAAAATCTTTAAATTATACAGAAATGAAACAATTTATTGGAGAGTTTGATAAGGCTTTTCGAGGACAACAAATATATGAATGGTTACATGTAAAGTTAGTAACTAGCTTTGATGAAATGACTAATATTTCAAAGGGGCTTAGAGATAAATTAAAGGAACAATGCGAACTTAATAATCTTACATTAATTGATAAATTGGAATCAAGTGGTGGGGAAACAACAAAATATCTTTTTGGACTAAAGGACGGCAATGTTCTTGAAAGTGTCCTTATGAAATATAAACATGGTAATTCTGTATGTATATCATCACAAGTTGGATGTAAAATGGGGTGTGTATTCTGTGCCTCTACCATTAATGGGTTTGATCGTAACTTGACACCATCTGAAATGCTATCTCAAATATATAGAATTCAAGAATTATCTGGAGAAAGAGTTTCTAATGTTGTTGTTATGGGAACAGGAGAGCCACTTGACAATTTAGATAATCTATTAAAATTTATTGAGATACTAACGGATGAACATGGGCTAAATATAAGCCAGAGAAATATCACAGTGTCAACTTGCGGTTTAGTGGATAAGATAAAAAAATTGGCAGATGAGAAACTTCAAATAACATTAGCATTGTCGTTACATGCACCGAATGATGAAGTAAGAAAAGAACTAATGCCTGTTGCTAATCGTTACAAAATTAATGAAGTAATAGAAGCTTGTGAATATTATTACAGGAAGACAGGAAGAAGAATCACTTTTGAATATAGTATGGTGGAGGGTGTTAATGATTCAAGTGAGCATGCCTTAGAACTATGTAGACGTATTAAGGGTTTGAATTGTCATGTCAATTTAATACCAGTGAATCCTATAAAAGAACGTGATTTCAAGCAATCAAAGGCTAAAAATATTCAAAATTTCAAAAATATACTTGAAAAAAATAGAATAAATGTTACTATTAGAAGAGAAATGGGCACAGATATTAATGCTGCCTGTGGTCAATTACGTAAAAGTTACATGGATGAATCTTCTATATAATATTATGTCTTTTTTTGATGTAGGTTGAAGTTTAAGGAGGTGTAAGCATGAAATCATTTTCTATGACGGATGTGGGTAAAAGTAGACAAATCAACCAAGATTTTCTATTTTGCTCGGATGATCCCATTGGTGATTTACCGAACCTTTACATCGTCGCGGATGGTATGGGGGGACATAATGCAGGTGATTATGCGTCTAGATTTTGTGTTGAAGTATTTGTAGAACATATAAAACAAAGCAGTGATAAAACTCCAATAGGTAAAATAGGTTCAGCGCTTTTATATGCAAATAGGTTGCTTATTGAAAAGGCGGCTAGTGATTCAAACTTACAAGGCATGGGTACGACATTTGTAGTTTGTACAATAATTGATAATATTATGTATGTGGGTAATGTTGGTGATAGTAGACTATATGTTGTTAATAATGATATTACCCAAATTACAGAAGATCATTCATTAGTTGAAGAAATGGTCAAATCAGGAGAAATATTAAGAGATGAGGTAAGATTTCATCCAAATAAAAATATTATTACAAGAGCGCTTGGAGCAAATAAGGTTTTAGTGCCAGATTATTTTGAAGTAGAGATTAATAATAAAGATACAATAATACTTTGTTCCGATGGTCTTACTAATATGATAGAGGATAAAGAGATGTTTAGTGTTATAAAGGAATATAAAGAAGATTTAGAAACCGCCACGAATGTTTTAATTGGTAAAGCGAATGATAATGGTGGAAAAGACAATATATCCCTTGTTATTATTAAATTGTAGAGAGAGGTGATGAATATGTTAAAGCCAGGAATGTATATTAGCGATCGTTATGAGATTATTGATAAAGTCGGTTCCGGAGGTATGGCAGATGTGTATAAAGCAAAATGCCATAGACTGAATCGATTTGTAGCTATAAAGGTATTAAAAAATGAATACAGTGATGATAAAAACTTTGTTAAAAAATTTAGAGGTGAAGCACAATCTGCTGCTGGATTATCTCACCCTAACATTGTTAATGTTTACGATGTAGGAGATGATAACGGGTTGCATTATATTGTAATGGAACTTGTTGAAGGTATCACCTTAAAGAATTTTATTGAAAGAAAAGGTAAGTTAGAAGTTAAAGAAGCAATTGGTATATCTATTCAAATTGCGATGGGTATGGAAGCTGCTCATACCAACCACATTATTCATAGAGATATAAAACCACAAAATATTATTATTTCTAGAGAAGGTAAAGTTAAGGTAACGGACTTTGGTATTGCAAAAGCAACAACTTCTAATACCATAACTTCAAATGCTATGGGATCAGTTCATTACTTGTCACCTGAACAGGCAAGAGGCGGTTATAGTGATGAAAAAAGTGATATTTATTCTTTAGGAGTAACATTATATGAAATGTTAACTGGAGAAGTACCATTTGCAGGTGATAATACGGTATCTGTTGCTCTTCTTCATATTCAAGGAGAAGCAATTCCATTAAGAGAAATAAATCCATCGATTCCCTTAAGTGTTGAAAAAATTGTCCAAAAATGTATGCAAAAAAAACCAGAGAGAAGATACTTATCTGCATCTGAGTTAATGACTGATCTAAAACGCTCCATTACTAATCCAAATGGAGATTTTGTTGTGATTCCAGCTGCTGTAGTAAGTGATTCTCCTACGATTACCATATCGGATGAAGAAGTTAGTTCTATAAATCAGGCTGCCATGATGAATAATGGTATAAAAGGAAGTAATGCTAGAAAGCCATTTAATCCTAATAATACTGGGAATATAGACAATCTTTCAGCAAGTGCAAATACATCTAGATTAAATAATTCGAATAACATAGGGAATACAAATCATGATTTGCAAAAAGAACACATGTATAACACAGACAATAAGAGACGTGGATTAGATACAGAAATCTCTGAAGATGAAGAGTTAGATTCTGTAGATCCAAGGATTGAAAAATTAATTTTAATAGGAACTATAGTAGCAGGTGTTGTAGTAACAATATTAATTTTATATTTTGCGATTAATTTCTTCAAATTATTTTCAAACAATGAACCTGATATTGATGTTCCACCTATAGAAACGACGATTTCTCCTGTGCCGACAGAGGAACCAATTGAAACTAACCAACTTATAGATGTCCCTTCTGTTATTGGTTTAACTCTAGAAGATGCGACAAAAACCCTTCATGCGAAATCTGAGGACTTAAAGATTTTTACGAAAGAAGACTATTCAGATAAATTTGAAAAAGGTCAAGTAATGGAACAGTATCCACAAAAAGGTGCTGAAATTGCAGGAGATGCAGAAGTTGAATTAATTATTAGTCTTGGTGCTGAACCAATTGAAATTCCAAATGTATATAATATTATGGAAGGTGAAGCTAAGAGCAAATTAGAGAAGGCAGGGTTTGTAGTAGTTGTTGATTATGCTTTTAGTGATGAAATTGAGAAAGGAAGAGTTATCTCAAGTAGTCCAGAAAGACAAACTTTTGCTGTAAAAGGTGAAACAGTAACCATACTTGTTAGTAATGGACCTGAAACAGTGGAAGTGGCTGTGCCAGATTTACTGAACTTATCACAGGATGCTGCTCTTGATAAATTAGATGAGTTAGGTTTAAAACGTGGAAGTATAACAAATGATTATTCAGATAAATATGCTGCTGGTACCGTGATGAAGCAAAGTCAACCAGCTGGTACAAGTGTTCCAGTAGGAACTGCAATAAATCTTACAATTAGCCTAGGAAGCAGTACACCAATTGCAACTCCAACACCTGAACCAGATGATGAGGAAGAAGTACAAACTTACATGGGAAGTATAACCATATATGACAATCCTTTTGATTATCCAGGTGATAAAGGAATTATAATAATAGAACTTGAACAAGATGGAAAGACAAGAACTCTATCAAAAAAAGAAAGAACTTATGATAGTTTTCCTATTATCATTGATAATATTTCTAGTGAAAGTTCATCAAAAGGAACCATAAGGATGTATGTTGGTGAATATGTTGATGTTGGAGAAGAAGGTGCTGTTTCAGAGGACGGTAATCTTGTTAAATATTATCAATATGATACATCATGGGCCATTGATTTTCATCCGGTGAGTAACTAATGGTAGTAGAAGGAAAGATAATCAAAGGTATTGCAGGATTTTATTATGTTCATGTGAATGAGCTAGGACTATTTGAATGCAAAGCCAAAGGAGCCTTTAGAAATCAAAAAGTAAAACCTTTAGTAGGTGATAATGTTACTATTGATATTATTGATGAAACAGAGAAAAAAGGAAGCATTACTGAGATACTGCCTAGAAGTAATGAATTAATACGACCTGCAGTTGCAAATATCTCACAGGCCCTTGTAATATTTGCAGCGGCGGATCCGGTTCCTAATTTAAACTTATTAGATCGTTTCTTAATTATGATGGTAAAACAAAATGTAAAAACTACAATATGTTTTAATAAACAAGACATTGTGAATGATGACGAGATAAATAAATTAGGTGAACATTACGAAAAAGCAGGGTACCATGTATTGTATACAAGTACTTATACAGAAAGTGGTGTAAGTATGTTATATGATTTATTAGAAAACAAAACAACAGTTTTGGCAGGCCCATCAGGTGTAGGTAAATCTTCTTTAATAAACTTATTATATCCTAAAGCGAATATGGAAACAGGTATGCTGAGCGAAAAGATTAAAAGAGGTAAACATACTACTAGGCATTCAGAATTGTTTTGTATTGGTAAGAACACCTATATTATGGATACACCAGGGTTTAGTTCTTTGTATGTGAATGAAATTGATAAAGATGAACTTAAAAATTATTTCACAGAATTTAGTGAGTATGAATCCAGTTGTAGATTTAATGGTTGTCTTCATATTAATGAGCCAAACTGTGGTGTAAAGGAAGCACTTGATGAAGGTAAAATAAGTCCCATACGTTATAATAATTATAAGATGCTATACGAAGAACTTAAAAATGTTAAGAAATATTAAGACTTTTGACACCTAAATCAATTAAGAAATCTTCAAACCAAGCTATGAGAGATACCAGTTAGGACCTATTCAGTTTTTGAATAGGTCCTAGGAATTAAAGAGCTTGTGCAATAATTTTAGAAATACAGGAATAGATAGGAGATAAGAAATGTTTAAATTAGCACCTTCAATACTAGCAGCAGATTTTTCAGCACTTGGGGAGCAAATAGCTAAAGTAGAAAGCCAAGGAGTTGAGTACCTTCATATAGATGTAATGGATGGGGCTTTTGTGCCTAGTATTTCCTTTGGTATACCAATCATACAGTCAATCCGTCCCATCACAAAGATGACGTTTGATGTGCATTTAATGATTGAAGAACCAATTCGTTATATAGATGAATTTGCAAAAGCTGGTGCAGATATTATTACTGTTCATGTTGAGGCATGTAAACACTTGAATCGCACAATTAGCCGTATAAAAGAATTAGGTGTAAAGGTTGGTGTATCTCTAAATCCAGCTACTCCTTTATCTGTATTAGAGTATTCTCTAAATGATATTGATATGGTTCTTTTAATGAGTGTGAATCCAGGTTTTGGTGGACAGTCATTTATACAATCTACTTTAGATAAAATTAAGGATTTAAGAGAAATGGCAAAAAAGCATAATGCGAATTTTGATATTGAAGTTGATGGTGGTATCAATATGAAAAATGTAGAAATGGTTATTGAAGCTGGAGCAAATGTACTTGTTGCAGGTACAGCAGTTTTTGGTGGGGATATAAGTAAAAATGTAGATGATTTTAAAAAGGTATTTGCTAAATATGAAAAATAATCGTATTTTAATTTTAACTGGTGGTCATATCTCTACTCAGTTTGTGAAAGAATACTTAAAGGTAGAAGAGTTTACTACTATAATAGCAGTGGATAAAGGGCTTCTAGTGGCAGATAATCTTAATATACCTGTTAATTATGTTGTTGGTGATTTTGATTCTGTACCTGAACAGATATTAAATAAATACCGTAATAAGAGTAAAAATAATAATAACTTTAAGATTATGGAATTTAATCCAGAAAAAGATGCCACGGATACCCATATAGCACTTAAGTTAGCTATGGATTTAGAAGGTGACGAGATTGTAATACTTGGTGGTACTGGTTCTAGACTTGATCATACCCTTGCAAATATACAATTGCTTCGTGAACCTTTAGAGAAAAACATTAGGACTCTAATTTTAGATGAACATAATAAGATATATCTTATAAATAGTGGAATGACATTTAGGAAAGATAAACTTTTTGGAGATTATATTTCATTGTTGCCATATACGGAACAGGTAACAAATGTAACTTTAGAAGGGTTTAAATATCCTTTATATAATAAAACCCTTATCGTAGGTGATAGTTTGGGTGTAAGTAATGAAATAATAAGTGAAGAAGCAAGTATTTTATTAGATTCTGGTACACTTATTGTTATTGAATCAAGAGATTGAAAGGAAGACACATATGAAACTAGGTATAGTAGGTTTACCAAATGTAGGAAAGAGCACATTATTTAATTCATTAACGAAAGCAGGAGCGGAGTCAGCAAATTATCCATTTTGTACAATTGATCCTAACGTAGGGATTGTAGCAGTTCCAGATGAGAGGCTTGAAGTGCTTGCTAAATTATATAATTCAGAAAAAATATTACCTGCTGCAATCGAGTTTGTTGATATTGCTGGCTTAGTAAAAGGAGCTTCAAAAGGAGAAGGACTTGGCAATCAATTTTTGTCCAATATTCGTGAAGTAGATGCAATTCTTCATGTAGTACGTTGTTTTGAAGATACTAATATTATTCATGTAGATGGATCCATTGATCCACTACGTGATATTGAAACTATAAATTTAGAATTAATCTTTTCTGATATGGATATGATAGAGAGAAGAATAGCTAGAACAACAAAAGGTGCCAAGAATGATAAATCACTGGCTAAAGAATTAGAAATGTTAGAGAGACTCAAAGCTCATCTTTTAGAAGGTAAATTAGGAAAAAGCTTTGAAACCGCAGATGAAGAAGAGTTAGAATTACTAAAGAGTTACAATTTATTAACATACAAGCCTGTAATTTATGCAGCAAATGTACTTGAAGATGATTTAAGTGATGATGGAGAAAGCAACGAATATGTAAGCAAAGTGAAAGAGTTTGCTAAGAATGAGAATTCAGAAGTTTTTGTTATCTGTGCTCAAATAGAACAAGAAATATCTGAACTTGATGATGAAGAGAAGAAAATGTTTCTTGAAGATTTAGGTTTATCTGAGTCAGGTTTAGAAAAACTTATTCGTGCAAGTTATCGTCTTTTAGGTCTTATTAGTTACTTGACTGCAGGTCCAAAGGAAACTAGGGCGTGGACAATTACTAGAGGAACAAAAGCTCCTGGTGCTGCTGGTAAAATCCACTCCGATTTCGAAAGAGGATTTATACGTGCTGAAATTGTGAATTTTAGTAACCTTGTTGAATGTGGTAGCTATAATGCAGCGAAAGAAAAAGGTCTTGTTCGTTCAGAAGGTAAAGAATATGTTGTACAAGATGGAGATGTAGTATTATTCCGTTTTAACGTATAATAAATGGTGAATAAGAGTGAAAGAAAAAAATTAGAAAGGTTGCCACTATGGGATTCTTTCACTCTTTTTTTATTAGTGGCGATTTGCAGACGAGTCTGCGATATGCATGGGTGCAAAATATGGTTTTAAGTAATGCTACTAGTATATGGTTCCCAAATCTAGGAATTGAATTAAAAAATATTGGCTCATCAATCAATTTATTTGGTTTCCCTATTGCTTATTATGGTATTATAATAGCTTGTGGAATGGCTGCAGGTTATTTAATAACTGAGTGGATGGCAAAACGCACGAAACAAAATGCAGATATATACCTTGACTTTGCCCTATACGCAATTATTTTTTCTGTTCTAGGTGCAAGGCTATATTATGTAGCATTTGCTTGGGACGAATATAAGGATAATTTAATTCAAATTCTTAATATAAGAAACGGTGGACTTGCTATCTATGGTGGTGTAATAGCTGCTGTAATAACAGCGTATACTTATTGTAAGATTAAGAAATATAACTTTGGATTGCTTGCAGATACAGGTTGCATCGGTTTGATTACTGGTCAAATTATAGGTAGATGGGGCAATTTTTTTAACCGAGAAGCTTTTGGAAAATATACGGATGGACCATTTGCAATGCTTCTTAATATTAAGGATGTAAGTAGTGATTATACAACTTCATTATCTATTCTAACTGAAAGATATATGGGAAAAGAAAAGGCATTAAACAATATTATAGAGATAAGGAATAATATTGTTCAAATAGGTGGTGAAAGCTATATATCAGTTCATCCTACTTTTCTATATGAATCCGTATGGAATATATGCGTATTGATTTTGCTTATTATTTATACGAAACATAAAAAGTTTCATGGAGAAGTTTTTCTGTTATACCTAGCTGGATATGGACTTGGTAGATTTTGGATTGAAGGACTTAGAACGGATCAGTTATTTTTATGGAATTCTCCTATCGCTGTATCTCAAATGTTATCAGGCATATTATTCGTATTATCGATAGGGATTATTGTCTATAAAAGAAGCAAACTTAAAAATGTGAAAAGAAGAGTAAAAATGTAGGTACTAACTAGGACTAAATTCCTAATTAATGTAAAATGACTATATATTGACATAACTTGTTCGATTTTTACCGAATTAACTATATATTGTGTTTTGAGCCAAAAAAATAGCAAGTAGCATCTGTCTCTAGATGTTACTTGCATTTTTTTTTGTGTATTCTACTTGCTAAAACGCTAAAAATAGGTTAGAATAACGTTAGAAGTGGAGTGAAGTGGAGTAAAGTGGTATTAAGTGGTAATAAGGTGGTGAAATTCATGTTCATGGGGGAATACAATCATACGATTGATGCAAAAGGACGAATTATTATGCCTTCTAAGTTTAGAGAATCTTTGGGTGAAGAATTTGTTGTAACCGGAGGATTAGATGGCTGTTTATTTGTCTACCCTAATGATGAATGGATGAACTTTATAGCGGGGCTTAAAAACCTCCCTGGCAGCAAGGAAGCTAGACAATTACAACGTTATTTTTTAGCAGGTGCAGCTAACTTAGAAGTGGACAAGCAAGGAAGAATTTTATTACCTAATAAGTTAAGGGAACTTGCGGGGCTAGAAAAAGATATTGTATTGGTAGGCGTTTTAACTAAAATAGAAATCTGGAGTAAGGAACGATGGGACAGCAATAATGACTTTGAAGATATGGCATCAATTGCAGAACGGATGGCCGATTTCGGATTAAGCTTTTAAGGGGGCAAACTTTATGGAAAATTTCACAAAACAGGTTAGTTTTGTACACAAATCTGTACTATTAGATGAAACAATTGAAATGTTAAATATAAAACCTGATGGGATATATGT
>JAEWHU010000166.1 GCA_023387635.1 Bacillota bacterium | reverse complement strand
ATTCCAATCTCTAGTCCATATGGCAATTGAATCTTATTCCCCAATATATATGATAAAAATATGATTAGAATAGGTACAATCCCAACAATTAGTCCAAGAATAGAAGCTGCACTTTGCTTAATTACTGCAACCTCACTTTTCCAATCGAACTTGGGAAATTTTAGATTTACTATAACGCCAACAACTGAGCAGAATAAGGTACATGCTATTGGTAATGACATTTGTATTAAAATATTCCTTAGATTAAAACCTAATACAACAATAATAATAATTCCATCAATAATGATAGCCGGTATAGTAATTGTTAAGTTAACCAATATTTTACTGTCAAATATTGTTTTCGTTTTCACTGGAGTTGTTTTTAAAATCCATAAATTATTCCCCTCTAAAGATATAGAACATATGCTGATATAAGACATACCAATACATATGGCTATTCCAAAAGGTGCAACTAAGCTAATATAATCTATCATTGTAGGCATTTCTAATAATGCTAATAACTCCTCAGGCTGTATAAATATAAGTGATATGCAAGCTATAGTCATAATAACTACACCAATAGCAGTATTTAAAACATATACGCTTGATGAAAAGTAACGTTTCATTTCTTTTTGATACAATGCGCCTAATTGAGTTCTTATTCCAATCTCTTTTAATTTATAATTTCCCTTTGTATATTTAGAAGACATTAAAGAATTTACTTTCTTGAAGTTTCTAGCAATAATGTAAACGAAAATCATAAACACTACTACAGAGCTTATTATAAATAACAATAAATTCACTATACTACCTTCTACAACTGCTAAATCATAGAATCTTGCCAATGGATATACATAGTATAATTTAATTTTTAAAGTGTTTATCATATCAAATAATTGTTCTGGTGAACTATTACTACTACCAAAGGAAGCAAAAAGAAAAGCTGAAACGAAACCAATACTTACTACCATATTCACTAAATTACTATATTTAAATCTTTCTGAAAAGATAGCTATTATAAGTCCAATAAAGGAGGATAAAACAATAGGTATTAATGGTATGATAAATATTAATACCATACTAGTAAAGTAAAATATCACAGAAGGTGACCTAAGAATACCATAAGCAATCATACTAGGGATTCCAATTACTAAACTAAATACAAAATTATATAAAAACAATAAAAACAATCTACTAATTACAATATTAGTATACTTAACTGGTAGAGACATGATTAACTCATAATCTTTAAATCCAAATAATATACCCTTAATCTTTTGAACACTCGTTATAAACATTAAAATAACAGTAAACACCATAACTAGAGTTGGTAGAAAATCTGTCATATTTATATCATTAAGCATCAATCCAATACCATAGCAATAACCAAATACAACAAATCCTATAAAGCAAAAGAGGATTGCACCTAATATACTAACTATACTATTACTATAACTTCTTTTGTTTCCCTTAACTTTTATATTAAATAATGTTCTTAACTGTACTTTCGTAATTAACCAAATTTCTCTCATTACATGATCCACAATGAATTAATAACACATTGTTCCCGCCATACGAAGGAATATTACCGGGAATCCTTTCACTTTTATTTTCCTTCATATCTCTATTTAAAGCCAAGTGGGTATTCCCATTCCGCTTCGCTACACGCTTATTCTACTTTAAAAAGTTGATTTATTTATCAACTAATTCCATAAAGACATCTTCTAAACTTGAATTTCCTTTTACCTCGTTTGTAGTTCCACTTATAATTAATTTGCCACCTTTAATAATAGCTATTTTGTGGCATAATTTTTCAGCTACTTCTAGCACATGAGTTGAAAAGAATATTGCACTTCCCTCTTCACATAATTCTGTCATAAATGTTTTTAGAGTATGGGCTGCTTTCGGATCAAGCCCTACAAAAGGTTCATCTAAAACTAAAAGCTTTGGTTTATGTATCAACGCAGCTATAATTACTAACTTTTGCTTCATACCGTGGGAATAGGATGAGATAAGATCACCTAGATTACTAGTTATTTCAAATGCATCCGCATATTTTTTTAAACGTTCTTCTCTCTCTTTTTTTGGTACTTGATATATATCTGATATAAAATTTATATATCCTATACCAGTCAAATGCTCATAGATATCAGGATTATCTGGAATATATGCTGTTATCTTTTTACACTCAATTGGATTCTTTTTTATTGATACATTATTTATTAAAATATCACCTTGTGAAAAATCCATTACTCCAACCACGGCTTTTAAAGTTGTTGTTTTTCCTGCTCCATTATGACCTATAAATCCATAAATTTCACCTGCATTAACTTCAATAGATAAATTATCTACTGCCAATTTACCGCCTTTATAGGATTTGCTGAAATTTTTTATACTTAGCATATTACTCCTCCATTATTTATATATTTAGATAATTGTCTAATAATCTAAACACAGTATATTCCATTTATAATATCAAGTCAATACATTCCATATAAAATAAAACTCCCTATATAGTAACAGATTAAATTTTATCTGTTTTCCATGAAGAGAGTTTATTAATTAATAATAACTTATATACATCTTATTATTCCAATAACGTCATACTTACTTATTAGTCACAGCTATATCTCCATATATAAACTGCCTTATCTCATTACGTGTTGCATCCCAGTCTTTAGGTTCTAGTACGTCTTGTTTATATTTACCAAGTTTAACTTTAATGTTATTAAAACTTCCATCAGAAGGAATACGTTTATTTTCTAATGTTTTAATATCTAATTTCATAGCTTCAATTAAAAGATTGTTAAAATCTTTATTAGAAATATCCGTTTCAATATTTACACGATTTAAAGCATCATTCATTAATAGACCAAGCTGAATTACATTTTTTGATTTAATTTTATCAAATAAAGCATTTAAAACTGCTCTTTGTCTTTGTGTTCTTCCAAAATCATAACTTTCTGTTCCTGTTGATACTTTTCTTATACGACAATATCCCAGTGCTTGATTTCCATTCAACATTTGAGTTCCAACTACTACATTTCTGTTTTGAGGATTTGATATGTAATTGTGTTTATTTAAATAATTTGCTTCTTTTTGGGTAAGGGTAACTTCTACACCGTTAACAAGATCTACAATCTTCTCAAATGCATCAAAACCAACTAATGCATAACCATCCATTTGTACTCCAAAGTTTAAAGAAATAGTTTCATATAATAAAGCAATTCCCCCCTTTGAAAACGCCGAATTAATGCGATTGTTGCTGTAACCCGGAATGGTAACATAAAGATCTCTCATGAGTGAAGTTAATTTCATCGTATTATCTTTTGTATTAATTGTTGCTATAATAATTGCATCTGTATTTGATGCTCCCTCAAACTCTTCAACACCTAATAGTAGAATATTAATGACGTTTTCATTAACTTTTTCAATATCTTTATCTATATCTTTACCTATAACGTCTATTGTCGAATCCTTGGGATTAGAATCTTTAGAATCAAATTTTGGGTAAATATAATTTCCTGCCATATTTAATATTACCTTATTTCCCTCACCTGTAAATAAGAGTAACCCTAGCAGTATCATTAATACAGAAAAAACGATTCCAAATAATTTAAGTCCCTTGTATTTTTTGAATATACTTTTTTTCTTACTTCTTACTTTGTTATTCGTATCTTTTTCCTCCATTTCATCAATTATTGTTTGTAGTGATTAAAATTGCATTATGTAATATTTTACATTTATTATGCAATTATATCATATATAACTTAATAAAGATATGCGATATAATTAAATGTAAGAAATTTGTAATCTATAATTCATCTGCATAATATGAAATAATTCACAATAATTCTTACAAAAAGTCTATGTATATTGGGGTCACTATACATATTATTCTGCTAATAAAAAAAGACCTAAGATTTTCCTTCTTAAGTCTTTTTTCTAAACTTTTATTGTTTTACTTAACAGTTTCCGCTATAGGTGTAACTGTTGGAGTTTCACCATATATAAATTGTCTTAATTCTTCACGTGTTGCATCCCAATCCCTTGGTTGTAGTACATCTTGTTTATATTTACCCATCTGTACTTTAATATTATCAAAAGTTCCATCCGATGGGATACGCATATTTTGTAATGAACTAACATTTAGACTAATAGCTTCTTCCAGTAAAGTATTGAACCCTTTATTTGTTATATCTGTTTTTATTTGTACACTATTTAAAATATCATTCATTAATAATCCTAATTGAATAACATTTTTAGTTTTAACTTTTTCAAAAATTGCATTAATGATTGCTCTATGTCTTTGTGTTCTACCAAAATCATTGTTTTCAGTACCTGTAGAAACTTTCCTTATACGGGCATATCCTAATACTTGATTTCCATTCATTAATTGCTTACCTTCTACTACATTACGATTGTTTGGATCTGATATATAATTGGTAGTTCTAAGATAATTTGCTTCTTTTTGAGTAAGAGTTATTTCAATTCCACCTAATAAGTCTATAATTTTTTCAAAAGATTCAAAATTAACCATGGCATAACCATCTAAATGTACACCTAAATTTAACTCTATAGTTTCATAAAGTAAGTCAATACCACCTTTTGAAAATGCTGCATTGATTCGGTTATTACTATAACCTGGTATTGTAACATATAAATCTCGCATGATTGAAGTAAGTTTCATGGATTTATCTATAGTGTTCATAGTAGCTATCATTATGGAATCCGTATTAGATGCACCACCAATTTCTTCAACACCAACTAATAAAATATTTATAATCTCACCATATTCTTGCTTACCACCACTAACATTGTTATTGTCTTTAGATGGGTTTTTCGGATTTTCTGTATCCATATCTAAATTACCATAAATATAGTTTCCAACTAAATTTATAATCATCTTTTTACCAACACCTGTGAACATTAATAATGCCAAACATATCATAAATACTGAAAAAACACCAGCAAATATCTTTAGTCCTTTTTTCTTTTTCGGTTTTTTACTCGTATCATCTTTTATATTCGAAACATCATCCTCTAGCTCTGTAGTAATTTGCTTAGCAAGTGATGCATTTATTTCATCCAAAAAAGATTCATCTTCCCCTATATGAGCTACTTCATTACCTATAATGTGGGATATTTCTTCTAATTCATTCTTCCGATTTTTACCTCTGCCACTGTAATCATCTTGACCGTAATTTTTGTCTTTATCATTATTATTGTGATCCATACTAATCTCTCCTACACTTAAATATGTCATTTTTTATTATAACAGATGTCACATTTTGTTATATTTTATAATATATCAAATCCGAACAATTATATCATAACTATAATCAGAAAGAAATGGTATTTATAAAACTTAAGAAATTTTTAAAAATATTTATAAATGTATTTATAGTTTATTCATAGTCACCTAATATATTCAAAATGAGAAATGATAAAAAGTAATTAAACTCCAACCTAAAATAAAAATGTCTTATAACTTATGGTAATCCATATGTTATAAGACATTTTTATCATAATTCTATTTTGATAGTTTATCTAATAATTTAACTATTTCATCAATTTTCTCATCTTCTTTACCTTCAAGAAAACCTTCTTTTACGCAAGCACCTAAATGAGCATGAATAACTTGATTATTTACTTTTCTAAGAATAGCTTGAGTAGCCATAAGTTGATTAGAGACATCAATACAATATCTATCTTCTTCCACCATCTTTATTAGGCCATCCATTTGTCCTCTTGCGGTTTTTAATAACCTTATTACTTTATCTTTATCTGCTCTCATACTGACCTCTGTTCTGACGCTTTAGCATCCTTAAATAACTGTAGCGACTTTGTGCGCCAGCAATCTTATCTACCAAAAAGACCTTTCTTCTCTTCAATGGAAACTACACTAAAGCCCGCTTCTTCAACTGCACTTTTAAGAGCATCATCACTAACATTGGAATCAAACTTTACAGTTGCCATTTTCTTTTTTAAATCAACTTTTGCTTCTACACCAGATATATTATTTAAAGCTTTTTCTACTTTTCCTTGGCAATGTGCACATGACATTCCTTCAATCATTATATTTTTTTTCATTTTTAATCCTCCATTTTCTATATTAAATAACATATAACTTATTATTATTGTACTTAATTATTGTGTTCATATTGTGTTAATTATTACATTTATTAAATTAATAACTAAGATTGCTTACTTTTTTTAACGAGCTTTTGGTTTAAAGAATCTTAATCTTAATGCATTAGTTACTACACACACTGAACTTAAACTCATGGCTGCTGCTGCAAACATAGGATTTAATTTCCATTCAAAAAGACTGTAGAAAA
>JAEWHU010000165.1 GCA_023387635.1 Bacillota bacterium | reverse complement strand
TATGTTTATTTATAGACAAAATTTTTAATAATACCTTATAAAATAAAAAATCAGAAAAGAAATTCGGCTTTATGAATTCCTTCCCTGATTTTTGTTTATTATAGTAAATTACCTTTAAGTAGTTTGTTTCTATGTTTTTTTTATTAGATTAGATATTCATGAAATCAATACGTCTACTTCACTATCACAAATTCTTGACTCCCCATAGTTCCAGGAGCTACCTCGTATTTATCAAATACAATTACTACATTACCCTCATTATTTAGATAAAACTTAGTTGTATCATCTACAGATATAAATCCTCCCTGACTTTCGTTAAAGTACACAAAGTCTTTATTTTCATTAACTCGGTTTGCCATTTCTTTTCGAATACTCTCATTGGCAATATTCACATAATCATCACCAAGGATATCTCTTAAGGTCAACTCTTTATTATCTTTTAAGGATATGTTATAATATTCGGCTATATTATACGCACTTACCCAAGACTCTGTACCTGTTAGAACAAAGGATACCGTATTTTCATCTTGGTATTTCACCTCATAATCAACATTGATCTTAATATCGTGTTCTTCAAAACTCTCTTCTGTGCCACCAGTTGATATAAATGCTTTTTTATATTCTTCTACTCTTTCATTCGCTTCTTTCACATAATTCTCTACTTTATCATTAATGATTTGATTTATCTTTTTGGATATATCTTCCCCAGATTCAATGGCTGGGACATTAACTGATATATTTTTATCCGTATCCTTCTCCTCGTAGGAACGTACGGTTAATACCTTAGCTATTCCTCCTATCACAGGTATCTCTCCTATACTTTTAGCAAACACTTCATTGGTATTTAATGCTGTTACTAATACAAGCATACAAGCTGCTGCACTAACTACAGTATATTGAAACGTTTTCTTTTTCATTATAACATCCCCCTTTCTATTCTCCATAATTCTTACCGTTTGTTCTACCCTATCACTTAGTTCTTCTGGTATTTCTATAGAATTATAATACTTTTTTGCTTTCTCAAAATCCTTTTTACCTAACATTTTGGTCTCCTTCTTTCATATAACCTTTTAACTTTCTAAGTCCTGAATATAATCTTGTTTTTACTGTGTTAATATTGGTTCCTGTTACTTTAGCAATTTCATTTAATGTCATATCTTCGTAATAATGAAGGATGATAACAGTTTTTATATTGCTATTTAGTTTGCCCACTATTTCATATAAGTCAGAATCTACATCATATCCGTCTTCTATGTATGCCTCTTCTAATATACTATCCTGGTCTACTAAGATTTCTTTATTATATTTTTTAATATAAGTAAGACATTCATTTACTAATACCTTATAAAACCATGTCTTAATATATTGTATATTTCTAATTGACTCATAGTTTTCTAGAGCTTTGCAAATTGCATTTTGCACGATATCTAAAGAAGCCTCCTTATTTTTTACATAACTGTAGGCTAAACGATAAAACTTATTTTGATTTTCTATTATATAATCTGTTATCTGTGTATACACACTATTTTCCAAAGCTTTCACCTTCATTTGCTTTCTACCTGTTTCATTCTAGAATTATTTCAGCTGAATATAATAGTTATATTATTAACTCTTATATTATATAGATAATAAAGATGGCAAAAAAGTTTTAATTTTAAATTTTTATTTTCGTCCAAGGAATATAAAAACATTAAAAAGGCTCTATATCAGTGGGGCATTACCCTTCCTTTTATAGAGCCTTTACTTTATTTACCTATTAATCTATTTATTTTCCTTATAACTTTTTCATCTATCTTTACTACTTTTCTATCGTAAGTAATAAGTCCATTAATCTCTTCTTCTACATCCGTTATCTGAGTGTAAACTGCTGCACTTAGACATTTCTTTTTTGCTGGGATTATTTTATTTAAATATAATTTTTTATATGCCTTAGTTAAAGCCTCTTTTGACTTATATGTGCGATATCCATATGTCTTTTCACTATAATAGTGTTCTTTCACACGATACACATATCCACCAAACTCTGATAAAACAACTGCTCTCTTTTCAGGCTTAAAATGGAAAGCAGTAAAATAGATATGGTGACTTTTCACATCTCCACCTTGTTGATCAAACCATCCACTAGCATGATCAATAGTACGTGTAGTATCAATGTTTCGTATCTCCTCTACTGCAATATGAGAATCAAATTGCCCCCATCCCTCATTAAAAGGAACCCACATAGCTATGGAGGGATAATTATATAATAAAGTTACTGTTTCTCTTAATTCAGATATAAATTCTTTTTGACCTTTCTTATCTACCCTTGAGAATAAATGATAACTATTATCTTTAATCTTACTTGCTAATCTAGGAAAAATGTTAGGAAAATAGGTTACAAAATTAGTGTTATATTCCGTTCCTCCATTCACCATGTCCTGCCATACAAGCATTCCAATTCTATCACAATGATAATACCACCGTAAAGGTTCTAGTTTTGCATGCTTCCTTAGCATATTAAATCCAAGCTTTTTCGCTTTTATAATATCATATTGAAGGGCCTTATCCGTAGGTGCTGTATATAATCCTTCTGGCCAATAACCTTGATCTAACAATCCATTATGAAAATAAGGTTTATTGTTTAAAAATAAACGTTTAATTCCATTTTCATCAATATCAACTGAGAACTTACGCATAGCAAAATAGCTTTCAATATTGTCCTTACCAACTGTCACATATAATTGATATAAATATGGTTCTTCTGGCGACCATGCTTTAAAATCAATAATTTCAATTTTAATTTTCTCAGAAAGTAAAAAGTTCCCTTCATATACTTTTGTGGTTAAATCCATATCATATATCAATATTTGAATTAAAGATTCTTCATCTCCCTCTTCTATATCAAAATCTAGTGACAGAGTCCCTTCATCATAATCAGGAGTTATTTTCATATTTTTCACATAAGAACATGGTACACATTCCATCCAAACCGTTTGCCATATACCACTAGATGGAGTATAAAACATTCCACTTGGTTTTAATTTTTGTTTTCCTCTAGCATGGTATGATGTATCCGTTAAATCACGTACAATAAGTACAAGATTATTGACACCATTCTCTTCTATGTTTAAGTAAGGTGTGATATCCACCTCAAAAGGTAAGTATCCACCAATATGGCTTGTTACAAATTGCCCATTCACATAAACATAAGCATATTGATCTACAGCACCAAAGTGTAATATTACTTTATCATCCTCTTCTTTATATGGAGTTAAAAATTCTCTATGATACCATAAATAATCTTTTGGGGTAACAATCTTTTTAACCCCTGATAATAAAGATTCTGGTGAAAAGGGAACTAAAATTTTACCATCAAAAACATGTGGCATGTTACTTGTATTTGTTATAGCATAGTCCCAATATCCATTTAAGTTAATATAACTTTTTCTTTTTAGATTTGGTCTTGGGTATTCTTGCAAAATATTATTTTTATCTAAATGTTCACTAAATGGAGTTGTTAATTGATGCATTATGTCTCCCTTCTTAGAAGCTACTTGTTCATATACTATTACAATTAACCTTCTTATATTCACTATATGCTATACAAAAAGAATAATATATACATCTTATTATATTTATATATATGGTATTAAGAATACCCTAAATTTACTGTTACTATTTATGTATTATCTTTACCTTTAATTCTTTTGTTTGTTCCATTTGAGCTATTTGCCTTCCTAGTAATGAAGAAGTTTTGGTTTAATATTATTCTATAATTTTTCCCTTTATGATTAACCTATGTGTTGGATTTTTTAAAGGATGACAAGTTACTAACGTAACCTCTTTACTCTCACCATCACCCTTTAATACCCAGGTTTCTTCTGGTTTAACGATTAGTTTTTCTGTTACTTCATAGGTATATATTGTTTTGCCAACATTAACTTTTATTAAATCTCCATCTGTAATCTCATCTAACCTATTAAAGTTTCTTCCAAAATCATGGCTCCTATGGCCAGCAATAGCTAAATTACCAACTTGTCCTGGTTCATTTTCTGGTTCAATTGATGTTAGTGCAATACTAAGATTCTCTTTTGTTGTCTCATTTAATATTGGCAGATTTAAATCGATATCATCGATTATTAACATACCCACCATATTCTCTATTATGTATTTATCGTCTATAGTATTTTCATTGTACGTGTTTTCTTCTATTTCTTCAGTCTCAATACTATCTAGATTCCCTGATACTTCAACAGATGAATCTATATTACTAGGCTCCCCGGTTGTGTCATTGTCCACCCCATATTCATTTATAACACTTTGTTCAACTTCTTCTATCATCAGAAAACTTTCCTGCCATCTTTTAATTAGCATCTTTTGTTGGTAATCATCATAAAGATTCGATAACTTAGGATATAGCATCAAAAGTAATCCTATTATTATAGCTAATATGGAAAGAATTGTTCTTATTTTCGTTCTTTTTTTTAATTTTATATCTAACATTGAGCATGTGTCTTCTATTTCTATCTCTGTTCTTTTTTCAATTATTTTTTCTATTTTCATTCAATTTACCACTTGTTTTTAAATCAAACGTCCTTTTAATTTATAGAGTGTTTAAATTTCAATAACCGCATGAAAACGGCATATTCTTTTACCTGTGCACCAACAATCTATTTCTTTTACATGAAAGGTAAGCCCTGTAAATGATTCGATTAAAGCTGCGATAAATCCTTCATCATAGGTGCAAATCTCATAACCTAAGTCTGGTAATCCAGAACAATCTAAATCCTCTGAAACTGTCAATATTATTTCACCGTTCTCCATATCCACATTTTCAACTTCCAGTAGTCCAATTCCAACTTCTTTTAATACCTTCTGTAATTGCTCCATGTACTTATGCAAATCATCTTCAGGAATTAACATATTCTCATAAAAAGCTTTTCCTGCTATCTTCCCTGCATCATAAAATATATCATCTGTCTTTTCTACTCCAAATTCTTTAACTACAACATGTCGAACACTAAAATGCATTAATCGATAGACTTCAACTCTCGTTTTGTTACCTAAGTTTGGACGTCCTGTAGCAATAT
>JAEWHU010000013.1 GCA_023387635.1 Bacillota bacterium | reverse complement strand
ATCCATGAGTACAACCGCGGTATATATTTATTCCATTTTTAGCTGATAAGATACCTTTTACCTCTGTTTCATGCATAATGGTCTCCTCATTGGTAAAATACTTTTTGTTGCATATCATATAGAATTGCGTTTCAAGAAAATAATCCGAAACCTTCAATAATAACTACTGCATAAATCTAGTGGTCTATACAGAAAAACCACTTATAAATCTAAAGTAAATTGCTATTTTTGTTCGATTTCCGTAACACATTCACTTTTAATCTTTTCGACCAGGTATTGCAAAGCATCAATAACATGTGGTCTAATATCGCCACCTATCAGTACATACATTATGTCATCGCCAAGTTCGAGCTGACCTTCATTAAGCCAAACTCTGACATGGAAAATACCATCCATCTTATAGGTTTCAGCAATGGCCATATCAACCTTTGCTGCATCATAAAAAAATTCCATTCCCTTTACCGTTGAGCCGTCATCAATTCCTTGACGCACCTTAGCTTTAGGCGTTTGGCGCACAACGCCATTATGAACTAAAAACATCCCTTCCTGTAAAGCCGCTGAATCAGCTTTTGCTTCTTTGAGCCATTCATCAATTGATGGCGATGGTTTTTTCATTTTTTCATTAATCATAAGCTGTTACACTCCTTATTTCGATATTTACTAGATTAGTTATTAACTTTTAGTTTTTAGTGTTGTAAATATATCTTCTTTTATTTATTGCATACTATAATTTTATTATATCAAACTTTAATAGCAAATTTTTATTAAAGTTATCTATCCCTTAATACAAAGTCAGCATTTTCAATTGGAGAACAATCTAATATATATTTTTCTTCTGCTGGAAAGTACCGTCTTTCATATTTGTTTTTAATATCTTCTAATTCTCCTATATACGAATCTCTTGCTAAAACTCTTTTTAATCTCTCTTCTCTAGGGACATCAAGATAAATTGTAAAATCCAAATAATTTACTAATCTTCCTCCATACTTAATTTATATAAAACTATCTATGATATGATTCCTATGTCATGTTTTAGATAACGATTCTAGAGTTAATGACGCATAGAAAAGGTGATGCCCCTAATGTGAATCTAAAGTTATCCAATATCTTTGTGTAATTCCATTTCCTTCTGGTATTTCATTTTCCAATTTGGCACCATTATTTATTATGGTCTTTGCTGATGCAATATTATCTTTGTCACAAGTGATTAAAATCTTGTAGATATTTAATTTCACACATTCTGCTAAGGCTAATGCTAACATCTCAGTTGCATATCCTTGCTGTCTTTCTGATTTTCTAACACTATAGCCTATATGCCCACCGAAATCTAACAAATAATCATTTAATCTGTGTCTAATATCAATCATTCCAATTAAACGGCCATCATCCGTAGAAATAGCCATATATGTATTTGAAGGAACTAAACCAGCTCTTACAGTTTCTTCTTTTAAATTATCACAAAATGCACTATACCATTCTTCAAAAGTTTCAGCATTTCTCAGACCCGCAGTACCATCCATGCTATCTCCATTTTCAATAAATTCTCTTTTATACTCCATAAGATTCTCTTTATACTCTGGTGTCGGTAAAACCAATTTTAATCTGTTCATACTCTTCCTCCAATTTATAAGTAGTTTTTAATTCATCGTTTTCTATCTATACGATATAGTAAATGATTAGTTCCTACGTCTAATTCATCAACTACGTCTTTTATATCTTTCTTTCCTAAGGATAGCGACGCCCTGACAGCATTTTCATCTCTCAACCCAAAATGTTGCTAACCCTATGTCATCTGATGGGTAGGTCCGACTTCTTCAAATAAAGGCAGGATGTCGGCCCACATAATCTTTAGAAATTACAAAACAACTCAACTAACTTTGTCGTTAGCTAAATCCACGATTCAGATTGCTTTTAGTTCAATTAAATCATCTATAACTATATCAGCCTGCGAAAGTTCATCTTCTCGTGCAAAATCAAAATTACATCCTATTGCAACTAGACCATTATCTTTAGCCGCATTTATATCCGAAAGGCGATCCCCTACTACTGCTCCATTGGTAATACCATACTTTTCTACAATAATCTTAACTAAATCTGATTTATTCAATGATTCAATCTGCTGGATACTAAATGTTTCAGTAACCCAATCATCCAAATTATAATAATTCACAATCGCAGTTAAATATTCCGTTAAACCATTACTTGCTATATAAATTGAACAATTATTTTCTACTAAATGACTAAAAACTTCCTTTGCATTAGGATATAAAGCGCCTTTCCCACTTCTTATATTTTCAATTAATCTTTCCAGAAAATAAGCATCCATTTGTTTTCTTACTTCATTAGAATGATTGGGTAGCAAAGCTTCCCAAACTTTCGTCAAAGGTACTCCCATAATTTCACGGTATTTACCGATGGGAGTTTCCCTATCCCATTCATTTAGCGACCTCAAATAATTAAAAGCATCTTCGAGTGATATTTCTAAAATTTTATCTGTTTGAAAAAGCGTTCCATCCATATCAAATATGAGTGATTGAACCATTGCCTTCCTCTCCTTTTCTAGTCCATGATAACAAAATATGTTTTTCTTTATTATCAATTTTAAATAAATACATACTTGTTATTACGGAAAACTGCCCATTAGGTCAGTATCAAATCAATTTTTTCATTAAGCAACAGGACGTTTGAATTGAATTTTACTCGCAATTTCTTGGGCTGATCTTTCAGATAACATTCCTGATTCCGACGTTCCTGAACCTTCCCTAAAGGAATACCTCCTGATGTGTTTGCAGCGGTGAAGGGATGTGGTGCCTAGCCTCGCCATAAAAATCTGCCTTTTAGCACCTCCCGTAAACACGCTGTTATGCGATGAATCTTACTAATACTCATGTAATTATCTACTCTACTGATAATATATATTCTGATTTAAGGATTCCCATATAAATATCGCTACAATAGATCCCATTAATTAATGCCCCTTCTCTATCTATTCCTTC